>CAZFVT010000061.1:0-12412 GCA_964522355.1 uncultured Woeseiaceae bacterium
TGGGCGCCGCTCCTCGGCCCGGCTATTCGCGCGACCCGCGACGGGTTTCCGCTGCCAAGTGTCAGCCACTACTACCTCGAATACAGCGGCGTGCCGGTTTTCTGCCGCAGCCCGGATGGCGAGAAGGCGCTGTTCAGACCGGGCAGGCACCTGCGCTCGGCGGGCGACGCGATTGTAGTGCCGGGCCTCGCAGACAGCCTTGAAGCAATAGCCACAGAGGGTGCGCGAACGTTCTATGAAGGGGAGCTCGCGAGGCGCATGGTCGCGCACGTGCGCGACGGGGGCGGTCTGCTAACTACCGCCGATCTCGCTGAATTCCGGCCGCTGGAACGGCCGGCGCTGACCGTCACCCTCGGCGACTGGTCCGTCGCCGTTAATCCGCCACCCGCCGTTGGAGGTGCTGTTCTCGCAGCGTTGCTCAAGCTGGCGAACGCGAGACTCAGCGACAATTCGACCGGCCATGAAGAGACGGCTGACGCCATCGTCACCGCCCAGCTGGCGGCGCTGCAGTTTCGCAGAGACCGGCTGGATGTCGTCGACGACGTATCGTCAGAGGCGGAACATCTGCTTCGTCTGGCCGAAAGCGGCGAACTCCTGGGCCCGCACATGTCATCAGCAACGGTGCACACCTCAGCGGTTGATGACAGCGGACTTGCCTGCTCGATCACCAGTTCGTCGGGCTACGGCTCGGGGGAGATTCCGCCGGGTACCGGGCTCTGGCTGAACAACTGCATCGGCGAACTGGAGCTTAATCGTCGCGGCCTCGAGGCCCGCCCGGCGCCCGCCTGCCATCCAACATGACACCCGGCGCGGCACGGCGCGATGCGGCCGTGTTAGCGTTCGGCTCACCGGGCGCCGACCGAATAACCACAGCGCTACAGCAGTTCCTGCTGTTTCACCTGGTGCTCGGGGAGAACATTGTCGAAGCTAACGCGAGAGCTCGTGTCCACGTCGAGGTTGGCGGCGCTGCACCTGCGGTTTCCGCCGAACCCGGCGCAGAGGTGGGAGCTACGGATCTGCCGCTCAAGCGTTATCCAACGCAGAACATGTACTTCGGCGGCGTGGGTGCCGCCGCGTTTGATGGCCATGAGACGCTGTCGGCGAGCGCCGACCCGCGTCGCGTGGGCGGCACTTTTGTATCAACGGATCGGGATCCCGGCAACGACTAGCGGATCGCTGTTGCACGAGCCGCCGACGGCGCTGGTCGGATAGTGCCGGTCACTGGCGGGTTTGATAGGCTTCGATCCCGCACCCAGACAACCCAGACGTATGCCCGTGAACAATCCGTTTCTCGCCGATCAGCTGCCCGACCCGCTTCCTGACGACCCCTTCCCGTGGCTTGAAGGATGGCTTGCACACGCCACCGAAAATCAGACCCGGCGAAACCCGAATGCCATGACGCTTGGTACCGTAGCGCCCGGCGGCGGACCATCGGGGCGCGTTGTGCTCGCCAAGATGATCAACACCGAGATGGGCTACGTCGTTTTCTTCACCAACTATCGCTCGAGCAAGAGTCGCGACATTGAGGCCAATCCGGCGGTCTCCCTGGTGTTTCACTGGGACAGTTTCGGCAGGCAGGCTCGCATCGAAGGGACAGCGGTGAGATCGCCCGCGAGCGAAAGCGACGCCTATTTTGCCAGCCGCGACCGAGGCAGCCAGATCGGGGCCTGGGGCAGCGACCAAAGCCAGCCGCTCGAATCCCGCGATGCCCTGATCCAGCAGCTTCAGGATCGCGCCAACGAACTGGGCGTCGCCGATGATGACAGCAAGGCTGTGCCTCGCCCGCCGCACTGGGGCGGTTTTCGAGTCTGGGCGAGTGCCGTTGAGCTGTGGGTAGACGGGACAAACCGGGTCCATGATCGCGCGCGATTCGAGCGCTCTCTCGAACCGGACGGCGACGGCGGCTTCAAGCCGACGCCCTGGACTCGCTCTCGACTCCAACCCTGAACCCGCCGCGTTATGGACGACAGGCTGATCGACAGGATCGTGCACTGCCCCTACTGCGGCGAGCCGATGAGCATCACGCTTGACCTGTCCGCCGGCGGTCAAAGCTATATCGAAGACTGCCAGGTTTGTTGCCAGCCGATGCAGATCGGGTTTGAGTCAGACGGCGCCGACCTGCTTTATCTCCAGGTCGACTGTGCGTAGATCATCCGCTGCGCGCTGGCCGCGTTGGCTTATCGTCCTAAGCGTTTTCCTGTCGGCGCCGCTGCTCGCGCAGTCCGTCGTTACGCGCGGTGACCGCCTGTCGATGGACTACTCGATCGGGCGCGATCAGCTGGTCGTCAATCTGCTGGGCAATCTCTGGTCATTGCCAGGCGGCGGTGGCGTAGCAACCCTGATGGCCGATGCGGAAGGCGCCTCCAGCAACCCGAGCTGGTCCCCGGACTCGCGCCAGATTGTCTTTGAGGCCGGCGGCTTCGGCGGCATCCAGATTCTGAACACCGACGACGGCAGCCGACGTCGCGTATCGGACGAAAACGTCGATGCCCGGTTTCCAAACTGGCACCCGTCCGGCGACAGGGTGCTCTACTCGGCGCGTCAGGCGGGCGGACACTACGACCTGTGGGAGGTCGATCTGGCTACCAACCTACGCTGGCGCCTGACCCGGAGTCCCGGCGAAGATCGCGAGGCCAGCTGGTCAGCCGATGGCCGGGACCTGGTCTGGGTTCGCCAGCTCGATCATGAATGGCAGCTGGTGATTCGACCGTTCGGGCAGCCGGACACCGTCATCAAGACGTCAGCCCAGGAACTGCGTGCTCCCTCCTGGCGGCCCGACGGAACCCTCGTGACCTATTTTGAGCGCGCCGATGACGGGTTTGAGCTGAAGATGATGATCCTCTCCGACCCCGCCCTGGAACGGACCCTGGTCCGCGAAACCGGCTTGTACCCTTCGCGCATTGCCTGGGAGGACCGCAACGCATTCTTCTACTCCTCCAGTGATCACATCAAGCGGCGCGACTTCGACGACTGGAGTGGTCGCATCGTCAATTTTCGCGCATCGGTCGGCGCGCCCAGGGTCGCACCAGCCTTCGCCGTTGCCAGCCGCGAGCTCAAGATCACCACGCCGGCGGAACGACCGCTCGTCATCCGCGCCGCCCGGCTGTTTGACGGTCGCGGCAAGGGTTACCGGAACGGCGTGGATGTCCTGATCTCGGAGGGGCTTGTTGCCGAGGTCACGGCGCGCAAGGACTGGGCCGACATCCCGATCATTGATTTGCCATCCACTACCCTCGTGCCGGGCCTGGTCGACAGCTGGGCGTCGCTACCTGCCGACCTGTCCGCCACAGACGGCGCAGCGCTGCTTGCCTGGGGCATTACCACCATGGTCACGCGGATACCGGACGGATTCGATCCTGGAGTTTGGGAAAGTGAGTCGACACCCGGTCCGCGGCTGCTCCCCGCGACGACCCTCGATGGCCCGCCACCTGACGTCGTTGAGGGAATGTCGCAACTGCCCTACCTCGTCGTCGACACGGCGCGGACGGAGCCCCGGGCGGCGACACAGGAACAGGTAGCGAAGTGGCAGACGCTTGGAGTACCGGTGCTTGCAACCAGCTGGCGGCGCGCCGGCGCCTTGAGCAGCGCTCTGTTTATGGCGGGCGATCAGCCTGCGACCGTTGGCGCGGGCGGCATTCTTACTCGCAGGGACTCAGGGTCCCGGGAGACTCTGAGTCTCACGACCCGGCAACTGCTTTCAGGTCTCGCGGACACGTCAACGCCCGGTATCGAGCAGCTCTACGAATCCCGCCAGGCCAGCTTTTCGATGCGTCAAACGGGCCGGCCGCTGCGACGCCGACTGCTTCAGGATCTGCGGCGCAGCAGCGCTCCGGTAGCTCTTGCAAGCGCCGCGAATGGTATGCACGCAGGGCTTGCCACCCACGCAGAGCTGCTCGCGCTGGCCGACGGAAAGCTCTCAGGTGATCAGATTCTCATCGCCGCCGGCAGGAATCCGGCGGGGATGCTGGGTCTCGCGGGAAAAACCGGTGAAATTAGTGTCGGCGCCAGCGCCGACCTGCTGCTCGTCTCCGGTGATCCACTCACGAACATTAATGATCTGCGCAACGTTGTTGCGGTGGTTCGAAACGGCAGATTTTTCAGCCTCGTGAACCTGCTGGAGCGCCGGACGACTGTCGAATAATTTTACAATAATGATTCGACGCGCAGCGGCGAGATTTCCCCGTAAACGCAGTGTCGCAAAACAGCGACAGACTTCCGCTTCTGCTCGGGGCACAAAATAGACCTAAGCGGTAAAATACATAGTTTACATAAGCCCATGAAATCATGACGGATATTTTGAGGGCGCCTCAGTGCATGTCGGGTTTCTTTACAACTTTTGGTCTACTCCTCAATCCTTCTGTCGGGTTTTCGTCCAAACGTATGAAATAAAAGGCAAAAGCTATGTCTGGCACAGTAATTGCTTTATGGTCTATGCCCAAGCGAAGTGTAACTGGCTTTGGTAGTCAACCGGATACGAAAGGATTTAGACGCCAGAAGAACAATAACTACAAGAAGAAAGTCCAGATCTAATAACAATAATAGATGTTCGTATCTGACTAACCGAATTCCCAGTTACCTCTTTTGAAAAAAAGAGACCTTGACCCCGCCGCACACGCCGCGGGGTTTTTCTTTGTGCAGCCACTATTGCGGTACCGTCTTGCGCCGGTCGACGAGCGCGCTTACGCTCGTCGAAAATTTTGCCGGAGATACATGCATGAATCGCCTCGCCGCACTCACGATCGGAGCTCTCACCATTCTCGCTGGGTGCTCTCCAGCGCCCGGCCCTGCACCGGACGCGCCATCAGCCGGGCAGGACACGCCCCCGGCATCGACCCTGCCTGCGGCACCTGAGGACTACCTCGAGTTTGATATCGCCGGATTCCAGGCCGCCATGGAAGCCGGAGAGGTCAGCGCTGCGGAGCTCGTCGACTATCACCTGGCTCGTATCGAGGCCCTGGACCAGGGCGGGCCGAATCTCGGGTCGGTCATAGAGATCAATCCGGATGCTCGTGCCATTGCCGAGGCGCTGGATGAGGAACGCGCCACGGGCGGCACTCGCGGGCCGCTGCACGGCATACCGGTCCTGCTGAAGGCGAATATTGATACCGGCGACCGGATGAAAACCACGGCGGGTTCCGTCGCGCTCGAAAATCACACGGCCCCCGACGATGCCCACATCGTCGGTCAGCTGCGCGATGCCGGCGCGGTGATTCTCGGCAAAGCGAATCTCAGCGAATGGGCCAACTTTCGCTCAACGCGTTCCTCAAGCGGCTGGAGCAGCGTGGGCGGCCAGGTGCGAAATCCCTACGACCCGCTTCGCAACCCCTGCGGTTCATCCAGCGGTTCCGGCGTATCCGTCGCGGCAAACCTGACGGTCCTCGCCGTCGGCACGGAGACCGACGGCTCTATCGTCTGCCCGTCATCTGTCAACGGTATCGTCGGCATCAAACCCACCCTGGGACTGGTCAGTCGGGACGGCATTATTCCGATCGCCATTAGCCAGGATACGGCCGGGCCAATGGCCCGCACCGTGCGCGACGCCGCGTTGATGCTTAACGCGATGAGTGCCGGTGACCCCAACGATCCGGCTAACGACAGTCGTCCGGAAGTGATTCCGGATTACGCCTCCGGGCTAAGCGAGGACGGGCTGGCCGGCAAACGAATAGGCGCGATTCGCAACTACGGCGGTGCCGGTAGCCACCCCGGCGTGGACGAAGCCTACGATGCAGCACTGGACGCCCTGCGAGCGGCAGGCGCGGAGGTCATTGACGATATCAATCCGGACACGGAAGGCATGGGTGATTACGAGTACGAGGTTCTGCTGTACGAGTACAAGGCCGGCCTCGCCGCCTACTTTGAAGAGTCCGGAGCACCGGTGAAAACGCTCGCCGAGGTCATTGCGTTCAACGAGGCCAACGCCGACCGGGCGATGCCGTTTTTCGGACAGGAACACATGATCGCCGCCGAGTCCCGCGGCGGACTCGACGATCCGGCCTACCTGGAAGCGCTGGCGGAAAGTAAGCGGATTGCGAAGGCAGCTATCGATACGGCACTGCAGGAAAACAACCTGGATGCGCTGGTCGCGCCCAGCAACGGACCGGCCTGGATGACCGATCACGTCAACGGCGACAGCTACGGCATCGGCAGTTCAGGGCTGGCCGCCGTCTCCGGGTATCCCAACGTTACGGTACCATCGGCCTACGTGTTCGATCTGCCGGTTGGACTGTCGTTCATCGGCGCCGCGTTCGACGAACAGGCGCTCATCCAGATGGCTTACGCATTCGAACAGGCGACTCAGGCACGTCGCACACCGGATTACCGCTAGCACGGCCGGTCGTTGCCGAAACTGCGAGGCAGGCACGGGTCGACTCGTCGGGCGACTGGCTTAATCGGGGGTCTTATGCCCGGCAGCTGATGCCCATGTTCAAAGCCTTTCGGATCTTCGTACTGCTCGTTGTCCTGTTACTGGTCTCCGTGAGCACCTGGCTGTCCGGTGTTCGCAGCACAGACTGGAACAATACGCTCTACATCAAGATCTACCCGATCAACGCCGACGGCAGCGAAGTCAGCCGTGACTACATCGCGCAGCTCGATGTCAGGGCTTTCGCGCCGATAGAAAGTTTCATGCAGCGTGAAATCGAGCGTCATGGCAGAGATCTCGCAGTGCCTGTGAGAGTTGAGCTGGGACAGCCGATCCAGGAACAGCCTCCGATCGTCGGCGATCCGGGCAACGTCCTGAGCATCATGTACTGGAGCCTCAAGATGCGCTGGTGGGCATCATCGGTCGCCGGCCCGCAAGACGATCCGCCGCCGGACGTGCGTATGTTCGTTCGCTATCACGCGCCGGAAGACCGGGTGGTGCTGGACAACTCGGTTGGTCTCCGCAAAGGCATGATGGGCATTGTTAATGCGCGCGCCAGCCGCCGCTACGCGGGCAGCAACAACGTCATCATCGTCCATGAGTTCCTGCATACGCTGGGCGCCAGCGACAAGTACAACCTTGCTAACGGCCAGCCGCTCGCCCCCCATGGACTTGCCGAGCCGAACCGGCGGCCGCTCTATCCGCAACGCTACGCCGAAATCATGGGCGGCAGGATTGCTCTCGCGGAGAACGATGCCAGCATTCCCAAAACGCTCAAGTTTGCGCTGGTTGGTCCGCAAACGGCGGCTGAAATCGGACTGCTGGATTAAGCAGGGCAGAGCCCTCCGGAAAGACAACGGTTGGCCGGTACCGTTTTTGCGACTAGGCTTGGCCGCATGACTGAGCGGCCGACGTCACTGCGCGCAGAATCCCTGGAAGTTTCAGTTCCGGGCCGGACACTGGTTCGCGGACTGGACCTTGAGGTTCAGCCCCGGCAGTTCCTTGCCATTCTTGGCCAGAACGGCGCGGGCAAGACCCTGACGCTTCAGACCCTGGCGGGATTGAGAAAACCGGACTCCGGACGCGTCCTGCTGCAGGATCGCGCGCTGTCCGGTTGGCCCAGGCGACACCTCGCGCAGTCTCTCGCGCTCCTGCCCCAGGACTCAGAAGACGCGTTTCCAAGCCGCGTTCTGGAAACAGCGCTGATTGGCCGGCATCCGCATATCCCCGCGCTGCAGATCGAGTCGGAGAGCGACCGGGCGCTGGCCCGGGAAGCGCTTGATGCAATGGCGCTGGTGCGAATGGAGGACCGGAACGTCGCCAGCCTGTCTGGCGGCGAACGCCGACGACTGGCCATTGCCCAACTCCTCTGCCAGCAACCCACCTACTACCTGCTGGATGAACCCGTTAATCACCTGGACCCGCAGCATCAGCTCGAGGTGCTGCGACTGTTCAGAAGGTTGGCGGATGACGGCGCCGCGGTCGTTGCCACTTTGCACGACGTGAACCTCGCCGCGCGATTCTGCGACCGGGCGCTGCTCCTGTTCGGCGACGGCGAATGGGACTCCGGCAGCGCCGACGACGTCCTCAGCGAAGACCGGCTGGGCACGCTGTTCGACGTAAACATGGAAACCGTTCGGTGGCGGGATACCAGCCTGTTCGTTGCCGCCGCAGCAGACGAGGCATCGTCCGCCCGCTGATCCTGGCTGCAAATCGTCTATACGGATTCGGTTGCAAGCATCTGCAACAGGGATTGATGGAGGGCCGGGTTGGCGGCGAGCACCGAGCGGGTATCAAGGCCAGGGGCGTCCCCGTTCAGATCAGTGAAGCGCCCGCCCGCCTCCGAGACGATGACGGACAGCGCAGCAATGTCGAGGATGTTCACATCCGACTCGATGACCGCCTCAATCTTGCCAGCCGCCAGCAGGTGATAGTGGTAGAAGTCGCCGTAACCGCGAATGCGATCCGCTCGCGCCACGATCTCGCCAAGGGCCGACCAGCCGGACCCGCTCGCCAAAGACTTGAGATTGCCGGTAGAGACAGCCGCGCTGTCGAGATCGTCCAGCGTACTGATCTCGAGCCTGCTGCCGTTGAGCCAGGCGCCGCAACCACGTTCGGCCCAGGCCAGTTCATCAAACATGACGCCATTGGATACGCCGAGCCTGAGTTCACCGCGCTCCATCAAAGCGATCTGCGTGGAAAAGAATGGGTACTCACGGACGAAACCCTTGGTGCCGTCGATCGGGTCGACGAGCCAAAGAAACTCGGCGTCGCTGCGCGTCTGGCCGGTTTCCTCACCGTAGAAACCATGCTCGGGAAACGCATCCAGGATGATCGAGCGAATCGCCTTTTCGCACTCAACATCGGCCGCCGTGACCGGCGTGCGATCCGACTTGGTTTCCACGGCCAGGTTGCTGCGGAAGTAACCGCGACTAATGTCGGCGGCCACCATGGACGCCTCCAATGCTGTACGAAGCTCGGCGGAAGCGTCCGCCGGAATAGTCTGTGACAAAGCTCATGCCCTCCGCTAAACCGCGACTATGGCGATAAGGTGGCACAGACACAAGCCGTGCAGTTGACTTGCCCCGGAAGCGCACCTAAGGTCGCCCGTTCCCCGATCACTCGACCGGCGCGAAAGAAAACGCCGATCCCTGATACGACCGATCGGGCGCCTCGAGCGCAGCATGGAACGCACTGCGCCAACTCATCTCCGGCGAGACCGCCGACAACGGAAGACGAATGGGTAATCGACTTAGCAAGATCTACACACGTACGGGTGATGACGGCAGCACCGGGCTCGGTGACGGGTCTCGCATCAACAAGGACAGCGCGCGCGTTGAGGCGTACGGCACGGTTGACGAAGCCAACAGCACGATCGGCGTGATCTTGAGCTGCCCGTCCTTTCCGGACCGCTATCGAGCCTGCCTGACCGAGGTTCAGCACGATCTGTTCGAACTCGGCGGCGAACTGTGCATTCCCGGCCACGAAGCCATCAACGCCAGCTACGTCGATCGGCTGGAAGGCCATCTCGATGACTTCAACGCGGATCTCCCGCCGCTGAAGGACTTCATCCTGCCGGGCGGCGGACCGTCAGCCGCCGCCTGCCACGTCGCGCGTACCGTGGTGCGGCGCGCGGAGCGGCGCGTGATCACGCTCAGGCAAAGTGAGCCGGTGCAGGATGAACTCGTGCGTTATCTGAACAGGCTGTCTGACCTGCTCTTCGTCATAGCCCGACAGGCTGCGCGCGCGGAAAGCGGCCAGGAAGTTCTCTGGAGTCGCCGCAGCAACGACGGCTGAGCCAGGCTGCAGCCTCTCAGGCGCCAAGCTGCCGTGACATGAGCTGCGCCGACCCCGGGCACAAACTCGAAAACTCCTCCGTCTCGGCGATAGCCCGGGGCGCCTCCTCGCGGCTACGTCGGGCGTAGCCGATGCGTGCAAAGAACCCGTCGGCATCGATGGTGAGAAGCCAGAGCTCGGATACACCCTGGCTTACCGCGCGGGCTTCGAGCCGCTCGATCAGCGCTCGCCCCAGGCCGCCGTGGCGTGAATCCGGACTGATCACGAGCGATCGCAGCAAGGCGGTGTCGCCGTAGGATTCAATACCGATAGCGCCAAGCACATCGCCCGCCGAAGACTCAGCGACCAGAAAGTCCGCCATGCGGGCCTCATCGACATCCGCCGTGGGCAGGCCGGCCTCCTGCAAGAGGTCCCGGATGTAAGGCCAGTCGAGCACTTCGGCACCGCGAATCGAGAAAGACACGGCTCAGGCCTCTGCCGCGGCTCGTCGCTGACGGCCAGCATCGAGCGCCGCGCATACGGCGCTTCCAGCCTCTGCCAGGCGCGGAGTCGCGCGGCCGATGAGATCGGCTTCAACGATCGACAGGTTACGCCAGCGAACCGCCGCCATGCTGTCCCAGCGCAGCCATGGTTCAAAGACGGCATCGACCTCACCGCCTCCGGCCAGCATCAGTTCCGGGTTGCGCGCCAGCACCGCTTCTTCGCTGACCAGCGGCGCAAGCTCACCGAGATCGGCAAAGATGTTGCTACCTCCGCAGATTTCTATCAGCTCACTGATGTAATGCGAGCCGCTGACCGTATAGATCGGCCGTGCGGAGATCTGGTAGAAGACACGAATCGACTCACCGTTCGCGTGTTTCTCCCGCAGCCTGCCGATGCTGGCCGTGAACTGCGCCGCAGTGGTCGCCGCGATCGTTTCGGTGCCGGCCAAGCGACCGATCGCCTCCAGCGCCACCGCAACATCAGCGAGGCTCCGGGTACGCACTACCACTACCCGAAAGCCCTGCTTGCGCAGCTCGGCGACCGTCCGCTCAGGCGTACCGCTCTCCCAGGCCAGGATCAGGTCCGGGGCCAGTAGCGCGAGACGTTCCTGGTCGACGAGAAAGGCGTCACCCACCTGGGGCAACGCGAGCACAGCTTCCGGAAAGTCGCTGTACGCGCTGACGCCAATCAGCTGGTCGCCGGCGCCCGCTGAGAAGACCAGCTCTGCGAGATGGGGTGCCAGGGTGACGATTTTCGGCGTTGCCTGATCGGCAGGATCAGCAGTTTGTGAAAAGCCTGTGTGAGAGAAAAGAGTCGAGAGCAAACAGGCAGATAGCACGGCCAGGAGAATCCTGGCGGCGGAAGTGTTCATCAGGAGAACCAGTCAGCGAGGGTCAGCAAGGCGATAAAGAATCCCCAGATGTAAAGAAGCCGGAACACCAGGCCGTTAGCCGCAATCGCACCGCGAATACCCCGTTCTGCGGGCGACTCGTCGGGCAGAGACGACAAATGCAGAGCGGCAGAACCGACTCGCGCCAGCAGCATTTCGCTTTGCTCCCGGGAGCTGTGCTCCGGCTCGCCGTTCGGTGAACGCCAGGCCGCTATAGCCTGTTCGTAACTTCCGGCGAGCGCAAAGCCCAGGGCCGTGAGACGCGCCGGAATCCAGGCCAGCCAGCCGTGCAGAGTTGCGGCGGCCTCCGCAACCGCGTGGGCCCGATCATCGGCGCTGGTGTCGCGCCCCTCGGTGTCGTCCTCTTTATCCTCGGAGTCGCCGTTTTCTCCTTCGTCCTCGTGTTCCTCGGCGCGTGCGGCAACGAATACGGCACGGCGTCGAATCAGATCGGTAACCCGATACGCCCAGGCGGCCAGCGGCCCAAGCAACACGAACCAGAAGATGACGGAAAACAGGCGGTTGTTGGCCTGGATGCACACCGCCGCCTCAACGTCGCGAGCGCGTTGCATTGGGTCATCCGGGACGTCTCGCTCCAGCAGCGCTTTGGCCGTCTGCCGAACCTGGTCCTCATCCTCTTTCTCAAGCGCCAGGCAGTAATCATCTACCTGCTCACCAATATCCTTGGGGCCCAGCGAGAAGAACAGAATCACGATAGCCATCAGCAGGTAGGCAAGGTCGTAGAGCAGGTGACCGAAGAACACCAGCAGTAGGATCAGCGGCAGGACCAACAGGAAAGTCAGCGCGATCACCGCGAGGATCGGCGGAACGCCCGGCATATCTTGCGCACGCCGGAAGCCCGCATCGATGAGGGCATCCAGCCAGCGAAGCTGGCGCAGGTGAAACAGTTGTGTAGCGAGCCTCTCGATGAGAAGCCCGGCAAGAAGCGCGAGTAACTTCATAGCCCGAAGGTGTCAGGTTTCCCCGTTTCTGTGGCGGTCCAGCCCATCATACAAGCGCAGCCAGTCGAAAGCAGGGCCGGGATCGGTTTTTCGTCCAGGTGCGATGTCGGAGTGGGCCGCAATGCGGCGATAGTCCAGCGACGGGTAGTCACGAACCAGCGTGTTGATCAGTGCGGCAACGGCCACATACTGCGCATCCGCGTAAGGCTGTTCATCCTCGCCCTCCATCTCGATACCGATGGAATAATCGTTGCAGCGATCCACTCCGCGAAAACTCGAGAGTCCCGCGTGCCAGGCTCGTTCACCGAATGGCACGAACTGCACAAGCTCTCCGTCTCGTCGGACGAGTACGTGAGCCGAGACCTGCATGCCTTCGATCGTTTTGAAATAGGGGTGCGCATCCCAGTCCAGACGGTTGCA
>CAZFVT010000062.1:0-12334 GCA_964522355.1 uncultured Woeseiaceae bacterium
TTTTCATTCCTGCCATAAAGGTTATGGCATTGGTATTGAAATTAAAAACAATTCGAGCTTGTTCTACCCGTCATTTTGGAAGCTACAGGCGGGGTACGAACGGATCGCCGTTGATGCTCAGAACGGATCTAGCGGATCGGAAGTAGGGGCATGCCGCGCGTCACCCGCGACCGGCGGTTTGCGCTTAGCGCTTGGCCTGCTGAATCGTCGGGCCTTCCTCGGGCTCCTCGTTGCCGGGGGCGGCGGAATAGTCCAGAACGCCTGTCGCAATCAGGTCATGGGAGGCCTGGGCCACGGACAGCTCGGTCTGGGTCTCGCGGAGCCTCGCTTCTGACTTCAGGTTCTCCGTGGCCCGATTTGAGAGCTCGGAGCGCAGTTCCCGGGTTTTCTTGACCGAGTCCTTCAGGTCGTTCCGCAGAGACTGAATGATCTCGTCCTGCTTCTTGATATGGGCATCGACGTGGGAGTTTTGCTGCGCAGCCTCGTCCAGCTCTTTCTCGCGCTCCTCGAGCGTTTCCTGGGATTTTTCGAGTTCGCTTTTCGCAATCCGCAGTTCCGCCTCGAGGGAGCGTACCTGGGAATCACGTGGATCACGGTCATCTCTACCAGTTCCCGCACGATTGCCGAAAAAGGCGATCATTTTGGCGAAGATGAACCCCGCAACAAAAGCGCCAACGGGAATTGCGTATTCGGGATAAGGGATGGACTGCAACACCAGGAAATCCTGCATTTCTCTCGCAAGATAACTAGGTTATGTCTTTTCTCCGCGCTGTGAAGGACGGGGTTCTCACAAATGACGCTTTATCCGATCGCACCGCAAGGGCGCACAGAATCTAGCGCCCGAGCGCCGAGCGAGTCTGATCGGTGAAGTCGGTGAAGAGCCCGTCAATCGCCAGCGCATCGGCGAACCAGCGGATACAGCTCGCGTAGTCGTCGAAACCCGGCGGCAGCTGGTCGACGCGAAACGTGTAGGGATGAACCGAGAGCCCCAGATCGTGGGCCGCTTCAACGATACCGGTAGATTCGGGCCCGCCTGAGGGCCCCTCGCGGTACAGCTGCGGTAGCCAGAGGCCAATCGCGTCGGCATATCCGGCAATCTCCGATAGGCCGTCACGGCTCAGGAGATAATCGAAATCAGCCTCAGCTTCTCCCCAGCGATTATCGGCAATTAGCTGCACGATACGCAGGTTGGTGCCGAGCGACTCTCGCAATCGGCGTGTTTCCTTCGGGTCGAAGCACTGGAGGTAGACCGCATCGCGCCGTTCACGGTAACCGAATTGCTCGAGCGTCTTCAGGAGCAAGTTTGCGACGTCAACGCCCTCGCGATGGTGCCAGGCGGGCTTCTTGATTTCCGGATAAATCCCTGCCTGGCGTCCGGTCGACTTGTTAAGTCCTTGAATAAGCGAAATTTCATCGGCGAGCGTCGGGATCGAGAAGTAACCGGTCCGAATGGGAAAACGTTCGGGAAAAACGGCGCCCAGGCGATCAGGTGACATGCGTTCGTAGGCCCGCAGGGTGCGAATTTCAGCCAGATCAAAGTCCCGCGCGTACCATCGGCCATCCTCACGGGCGCGATCCGGGTACTTCTCGGCGACGTCGCTCACGGTGTCCAGGTGGATGTCGTGAAGCACGACCAGCTCATCGTCTCGCGTCGCGACGATGTCCTGTTCAAGGAAATCGGCGCCCTGCCCATAGGCCAGGGCCTTGGCTGCCAGCGTGTGTTCGGGCAAATACCCGGACGCACCCCGGTGAGCGATGATCAGGGGGGCGATTCCGGGCTCAGGCGGCGAGTTCTGAATCACGATTTAGGCGATTTTGGGTCAATAAGTCTTTGTATTTGCGAGATTAGTCTGGATCGAAGCCCGGAAAGTCAATAACGTCCCATTTGGACGTGTCCTCATGCCTCGCCTGCCGTCGCAGCGCGTCAGCGATCTCCCGATTGTTCCAGTCGATCGTTTCCTTGGCCCGGGCAGTCAGCGCGGGCGGCGTCTCGGTAACGCCGCCGAAGGGCTTGATGACAATGACCGATTTAGACTGCGCGTCGGCCACGTCGATCTGGAAGTTTACGAGCTCAGGGTTCTCAATGAAGTGCTCCGGCAGCACGATGAGCGCCTCGCACTCGCGAATCTGCTGAATGTAGGCGTCTTTAATGGCGTCCAGGCCACCCGTTTGGGGCATGTCCTCAGGCTTGCTGGTGTTGATGTAGAAAAACCGGTCCACGCCTTCCAGGAATTCGAAAACGCGAAGGTACTCCGCATCATCGGAGAATAGATGGGAAACAAAAACCCGGTATGGATCTGACTCGGACACGTGCGGCTCCGTGATTCGGACCGCGATAGTTTAACCAAGCTGGGCAGGAAATACGCGCAGCCGGTCACATACGGGCTCAGAGCGGCATAATCCCGCGGGTTTCCGGGCCTACGCCTTTACGGTATCGTTACGCGCTTGTGAGGCCTCGCCCTCCCGCAACCAGGCATTCACCGCCCCCAAGATGCGTCTTTTGCTCTACAACATCCGCTACGCCGTTGGCGCCGGCGCCTCGATCCATGTGCCCCTTCCCGGTGCCGGCTATGTATTGGGGAATCAACGAGTCCTGACCGATATCACCGGCTTCATTCGCGATGCGGACCCGGACATCGTCGGGCTGGTCGAGGTGGATACCGGCTCAATACGCTCCCGTCGCGTCAATCAGGCCGACAGTATTGCCAACGAGCTGGGCATGAACACGTCCTATGAGATCAAGTACGGCGAGTCCTCGCTCAACCAGCTCGTACCGATCGTGCGCAAGCAGGGCAATGCGTTTCTCGCCGCTGAACGCGTCCACGGTGAGACGTTCCACTTCTTCGACACCGGCATCAAGCGCCTGATCATTGAGTTGGAAATGGAGCGCTTTGCCGTCTTCCTGGTGCATCTGTCGCTGAAGTACCGCCATCGGCATCTGCAGCTTCGCAGGCTCCACGACATTATCGCGGAGACGGACAAACCGGTGATTGTGGCGGGAGACTTCAATACCTTCTGGGGCGAAGACGAGATTTACCTGTTTATGAAGGCGGCGGGCCTGAAGAGCGCAAATGTCGAGAGTTTGCCGTCATTTCCGAGCCATGCCCCGCGTCGCGAGCTGGATTTCATCCTCTACCAGGATGGCATCACGGTTCGTCATTTTGAGATTCCGGCGGTGCGGTTTTCCGATCATCTGCCGCTGATCTGCGATTTCGAAGTCGATTAACCCATTGGACACAATCGCGCCCTATTTTCATTTTCTACCCACGGAGATCACATGGAACACTGGTCCAGTGACATTGATTCGGACGGCATAGCCTGGCTGTGCCTGGACAAGGCCGACAGCAGCGCCAACGTGCTGTCCGCCCCGGTGCTCGGAGAGCTCAACGAAGCCCTGACGGCGATCGTTGATGAGGGGGCCAAGGGCCTGGTGATTTACTCCGGTAAATCAAACGGTTTCGTCATGGGCGCCGATATCAAAGAGTTCACCAAGATCGAAAGCCCCGATCAGGCCTATGAGCTGATCCGCAGCGGCCAGCAGGTCATCGACCGGGTCGAGGCACTGCCCTTCCCCAGCGTTGCCGTCATCAACGGCTTCGCCCTCGGTGGCGGCCTGGAGCTCGCGATGGCCTGCAGCTACCGGCTGGCTTTCGATATCGATAAATCGATCATCGGCCTGCCCGAGGTACAGCTCGGTCTGCACCCGGGTTTTGGCGGCACCGTTCGTGCCGTCCAGCTGGCCGGCGTACGCCAGGCGATGCCGCTGATGCTGACCGGCAAGTCCATTCGGCCCTCCAAGGCGAAAGCGATCGGGCTGGTTGACGCGTTGACTCCCGCCGATAGCTGGAAGAACCAGGCGCATAAGCTTCTGACCAGCCGTCCGCCCAAATCCCGTGCGCCGTTGACCGATCGACTGCTGGGATTCGGGCCGATTCGCCCGTTCATCAAGAAGACGCTGGTTGCCCAGGTCGCGGGAAAAGCCCGCAAGGACCACTACCCGGCACCCTACGCGATGATCGACCTGTGGGCCGAGCATGGCGCATCGACGTCTACCGGCTACGAGGCCGAGGCGCGCTCGATGGCTCAGCTCATGTGCAGCGACACGGCGAAAAACCTGATTCGCGTGTTCTTCCTGCAGAACCGTCTCAAATCCCAGGGCACGAAAACGGCGACGCGGATTCAGCACGTGCACGTGATCGGTGCCGGCGTCATGGGCGGCGATATTGCCGCCTGGTGCGCGCTGCGTGGCCTGGATGTGACGTTGCAGGACCGTGAACACAAATACATCCAGCCGGCGCTCGATCGCGCCGCGAAGCTGTATGCCAAGCGGATCCGCAATGCGGACAAGCGCGAGAAAGCGTTGCAGCGCCTGCAGCCGGACGTCTCCGGCGATGGACTCGAGAAGGCCGATCTCGTCATTGAGGCCATCTTCGAGGATCTCGACGCCAAGCAGGCGCTGTATAAAGACGCACAGGCGCGAATGAAACCGGGTGCGATCCTGTCGACCAACACCTCGAGCATTCGCCTGGAAGACCTTCGCGGCGTACTGGATGCGCCGACCCGCTTCATCGGGCTGCATTTTTTCAACCCGGTGGCTCAGCTGCCGCTCGTAGAGGTAATTCACTGCGACGACACGGACGAGGAAACCATGGACGCCGGCTTTGCGTTCGTTAAGGCGATCGGCAAGTTTCCGCTGGCCTGCAGCAGCGCTCCCGGGTTCGTGGTCAATCGATTGCTGTCGCCCTACATGGCAGAGGCCATGCATCTGCACAACGACGGCGTGTCGCTACCGCTCATCGACAAGGCCGCCGAGGCGTTTGGCATGCCGATGGGGCCGGTGGAGCTGGTGGACAGCGTCGGCCTGGACGTCGCCCTGGGCGTATCCCGGGTATTGGGCGCGGCCTTCGATCGTCCGTTGCCCGAGGGTCTCGAGGACCGGGTGGCCTCCGGGAATCTCGGTCGCAAGACCGGCGAAGGTTTCTACAAATGGGTGGACGGCAAGGCGCAAAAACCGCCCGCCGGCGACCAGCAGGCCCCCGACGATACGGCTGACCGGCTGATGCTCCCCATGGTCAATGAGGCGGTTGCCTGCCTGTCCGAATCGGTCGTGAAGGATGCTGATCTTCTCGATGCGGGCGTAATCTTTGGCACCGGCTTCGCCCCCTTCCGCGGCGGGCCGTTGAACTATGCTCGCGACCGTGGTGTCGATGAGGTAGTGGCGAGGCTTGAGGCGCTGGCCGAACGCTATGGCGAACGCTTCAGGCCGCACCCCGGCTGGGAGGCATTCAAGGCGTCGGACAGCGCGGACTGATAACTGTGCAACTGGGATCAAATGTTAAACTGTGCGCTGAGTCACGCTGTTCAGACAGCACTGTTCCGGCACCCTAAAATAGCGCTAGGATAAGCACTTAGCGACATGCAGACACGTTCCAAGGGCGTCAGGCGATAAACATCAGGACAAACAATGAGCGCTGAGCAGGTAAGTACAGAGCTGCTCAGGAGATTTTCTCCTTTGAACGGTCTGAAGCACGACAATCTGGTCGCGCTCGCAGGCAAGGTCCAGGTGCGTGAGCTTTCTCCGCAGCAGATGCTGTTCAAAGAGGGCGATACCGAAAAGCGCACCGTCTATGTCGTATCCGGTCAGCTCGAGCTGATGGACCAGGGCCAGGTCGTCGAGATCGTCCAGGGCGATACAGATTCCGCCCGCAATCCTGTCGCACCGGTCTTCCCTCGCCGCTTCTCGGCGCGCGCCAGGGACCGCGTGCAGTACATTTCCATCGACAGCGACCTGCTCGACGTGATGCTCACCTGGGACCAGACCGGCACCTACGAGGTGTCCGAGCTGCAGGGCGCCAGCGAAGACGTCGGTGGCGACGACTGGATGACCATCCTGTTGCAGGCCAAGGCCTTTCACAAGATTCCCCCGGCCAATATCCAGGCGATCTTCATGCGTATGCAGCAGATCAACTATAAGGCCGGTGATGTAGTCGTCAAGCAGGGAACGGATGGCGATTATTTCTACGTTCTGACCGGCGGTAAGTGCCTGGTAACGCGGGAAACTCCGCTAAACAAGGAAGGCATCAAGCTGGCAGAACTGGTGGTCGGCGACACCTTCGGCGAGGAGGCGTTGATATCAGACGCCAAGCGTAACGCAACGGTGATGATGCTCACCGATGGCTCGGTGATGCGGCTCGGCAAGGAAGACTTCAAAAAGCTCCTGAACGAGCCGATGCTGAACTGGGTGACCTACGAAGAAGCCCAGTCGATCGTTGCCGACGGCGGGCAGTTCCTCGATGTGCGCCTGCCAAGTGAGTACGAGAATCACCACGTCGAGGGTGCCATCAACATCCCTCTCTACTTCATACGACTGAAGATTGGCACCCTGAATACCGATACCAAGTACGTCATTTGCTGCGACACCGGACGCCGCAGCTCAGCGGGCGCCTACATCCTGAACGAACGTGGCTATACGGCCTACGTCCTCAAGGGTGGCATAGCGAGCGTTAGCGGCTGATTGAACGCTGGCCGACCGGCCAGCCGGTTTTCTACATCGTATGAGTTGGCTTGTCGCCGCCGAGTGCACCGGCGAGATAGTTCTCGATCTTCTTTTGCGTCTGCCCCTGGTCCTGATCGCTGAACTGGACACCGATGCCGGCTGTGCGTTTGCCCTGAGAGCCTTTGGGCGTGATCCAGATAACCGTGCCGGCGACGGGAATCTTCTCGTCCTCGCCCATCAGGTTCAGCAGCATGAACACCTCATCGCCCAGCCGATAGGAGCTGTTGGTGGGGATAAACAGCCCGCCATTAATGACGAATGGCATATAGGCAAGGTACAGGGCGCTCTTGTCCTTGATGGTAAGCGTCAGCAGTCCGGGTTTGGCCATGTTTCAACTATCCTGTCACTGTGCCCGGCAAAAGCTCGCCGGGGCCGAAGCGATTCCGGCAGGTTTTGAGGCCACCGGACCACTCGATCAGCAGGCTCTCCAGGGTTAGCGGGAGGTTGTAACTCCCCGGCGCCTGGGCTCTGAGCCGATTTATTATGTCTAGATAGCAAAACAGATTTCGCCTGTCTATGTGACGGGTCACCGATTCTGGAAACTCGCTTCCGGCAACCGCCATATCGCCGAGTTGGACCCGTTTTATGCAGGTTTGCACCTGGCCGGCGATCAGATCCAGTACAAATGCGGGCTCGAGCTTGGCCCACTGCGTGGCGAGCTCAAGGGCTGAACCCCGGCCGGCAAGCAGTCCGGCAAATGCAGCGGCCATGGCGGACGCTTCATCGACGCGTTCGGCAATGGCCAGCGCTGCCAGCGGCGCGTTCCCGGTCAGCGCCAGCGCTGCCGGCCAGTCCAACGTGCGATCAATGGCCTCCAGCCAGGCCAGGGACTCGTCCTTCGGCGGCAGATTCACCGTGACGCGCTGACAGCGGCTGAAGATGGTTGCGGGCAGCCGGCCGACCTTGTCTACGACCAGAACGATCAGGCTGTCGCCCGCCGGTTCTTCCAGCGTTTTCAGCAGGCTGTTAGCCGCATTATCGGTCATCGCGTTGGCCGGCTCGATGACCGCCGCTTTACCGCGGCCCTCATAGCTCGTCAGGGCAAGTTCACCGATCAACTCCCGGATCGGGTCTATACCGATGCTGTGCTTGTCCTCGGGGGGCGACAACCAGTGCAAATCGGCGAATTCGGGTACCTCCAGGGGATGGACGGGAGGTGCCGCGACGGCTTCCAGCCCCAGCTTTTGCCGCACCAGCCAGGCGGCAAGTGCGCGTTTGCCGACGCCCGGGGCTCCATCGATCAGCACGGCATGCGGCGCTCGACCCTGGCTGACCCTGAGCTGCCAGGCCTCGATCGTGGGTAGAAGCCACGGTATTCCTATTTCAGACATAGATTTATCCGTGATTTCTAATGTGATGCATCATTGATGAACGGCTCGATGACCTGGCGGATTTGCGACCGCACATGCTCGAGGTCCAGCGCTGCATCGATGACCCTGAACCGATCGGGGTGCTTTTCGGCGAGCGTTAGATAGGCTTCCCGCACGCGCTCATGGAAGGCTTCGGCTTCGCTTTCCATGCGATCCGGCGCGCTGCGGCCGGAGGCCCTAGCCTGGCCTACGGCCACAGGGGCGTCGAGCAGGAGCGTCAGGTCCGGCTCGAGCCCCTCCTGCACCCAGTCGGCGAGTCGATCGATCATGGCTGCGTCCAGGCCGCGGCCAGCGCCCTGGTAGGCGCGGGTGGCATCGGTGAATCGGTCACAGATGACCCACTGGCCTTTCGCCAGCGCAGGCTTGATGAGATTGTCGACGTTGACCTTACGCGCGGCAAAAAACAGCAGGGTTTCCGCGACGTCGGGCACCGGCTCATCGCCGTGACTGAGCAGAATGCCGCGAATCTGCTCGGCCAGCGCCGTCCCGCCGGGTTCTCGAGTGCAGATGACATCGATGCCGGCGTCGCGCAGCAGCGAGGTCAGGAATTCGATGTTGCTGGACTTGCCAACGCCCTCGCCGCCCTCCACGGTTATGAAGCGCCCTCTTGCGGTCACTGGTCGGCGTCCTGCGGTTTGCTGGCCTGGGAGCGTCGCCGTTTCAGATATTCCGACACGGCAGCAGCGTGCTCGGCATTCGTAACCGAGAATTTGTGGCTGCCGTCCCCCAGCCCGGTCGCAACAAAATAAAGCGTATCCCCCGCGGCCGGGTTTACCGCCGCGTTTATGGCGGCGCGCCCTGGCAGCGCAATCGGGCCGGGAGGCAGGCCCCGCCGCGTATAGGTGTTGTACGGCGTATCGGTGCGCAGATGGCGCCGGGTGAGGTTGCCATCGAACGCCTCGCCGAGGCCGAAGATTACCGTCGGGTCGGTCTGCAGGCGCATGCGTTTCTGCAGGCGACGGACAAACACGCCGGCAATCAGCGGACGTTCCGATGCCAGGGCGGTTTCTTTCTCAATGATGGAAGCGAGCGTGAGCGCCTCGTAAGCGGAGTTGATCGGCAGCCCCGTTGCCCTGGCCTCCCATTCTTCGTTCAGAGCGGTCTGCATCAGGTCATGGGCCTGCCCGAGCAGGTCAATGTCGGTGGTGCCGCGTGGAAAACGATAGGTTTCCGGCAGGAACAGGCCCTCGGGGCTTTCATAGTCCGCACCCAGTGCATCCAGGACGCGCTGCCAGTCCTCGTAGACAAGGGAACTGTCCAACACGTCGTGGTTACTCATGGCGGCCAGCAGCTCGCGAAACGTCCAGCCTTCGACAATCGTGAAGGAATAGAGCCGGACTTCGCCCTTCACCAGCTTTTCGAGCAGTGATGCATGCGTCAGCCCGGGCTCAAACGCATATTCTCCGGCGCGAATCTTTGCGGCATCCCCGGTCAACCGACCGTACCAGCTGAAAAGCCTCGCACTGCCAATGACGCCGGACTGTTCAAGCTCCCGGCTGACGGTGACGAACGCGGACCCTTGCGGAACGTCAACGACGGTTTCGGCTTGCAGCGGCAGCGGCGTATCAAGCCACGCATTGACGCGCCAAGTGGCCAGCAGTGCTGACAACGCGATGAAGGCAGCGGCAATCGAGAGCCAGCGCTTCACGCGGGCGGCTCCCGCTGCGGCAAGGGCCGGTAGCGTGCTGGCTGGATTGCGGTGGGCGTAGTCACAGCTCCCGAGTATAGGCTCGCCGGATCGCGACGAACACAGGTGCTGTCACGAACGTCAGACCTGGCGGAAGACCAGGGAGCCGTTGGTGCCGCCAAAGCCGAAGGAGTTCGTCACGACCGTTCGTACCTCAGCGTCGCGCGCTTCGTTGGGGACGTAGTCGAGGTCGCACTCGGGGTCCGGATCGGTGAGATTGATCGTTGGTGGAAGCACGTTGTCTCGAATCGCCATGACCGAGAAGATCGCCTCCACGGCGCCTGCAGCGCCCAGCAGGTGGCCGGTGCATGACTTGGTCGAACTCACGGCCAGTGACTTCGCCGCATCGCCGAAGGCTCGCTTGATGGCCTTGGTTTCGCCAACGTCGCCGACGGGCGTCGAGGTACCGTGCGCGTTCAGGTAGTCGACATCTTCAGGCTGAATCTCCGCATCGTTCAGGGCTGCGGCCATACACTTGCGAGCCCCCTCGCCGTCTTCCGGTGGTGCGGTGATGTGATGCGCGTCGCCGCTCATACCAAAGCCGACGAGCTCGGCGTAGATCTTCGCACCGCGGGCTTTGGCGTGCTCGTATTCCTCGAGCACCATGCAGCCGGCGCCGTTGCTCAGCACGAAGCCGTCGCGACCCGAATCGAAGGGACGACTTGCACCTTCGGGGTCGTCGTTACGTGTGGTCATCGCGCGAGCAGCGCTGAAGCCGGCAATGGCGAGCGGCGTCGTCGCATACTCTGAACCGCCGGCGATCATGACGTCTGCATCACCATAGGCGATGGTTCGCCCGGCCAGGCCAATGCAATGTGTGCCGGTCGTGCAGGCGGTGACGACCGAGATGTTCGGCCCGGTGATGCCGTAACGAATGCTGACGTTCCCGGAGGTCATGTTGATGATGCTGCCCGGGATAAAGAAGGGTGAAACCTTGCGTGGTCCGCCGCTCAGGAACTTGCTGTGATTCTGCTCGATGGTCTCGAGACCGCCGATACCCGCGCCCATGGCAATGCCGACTCGATGGCTGTTGCCTTCCGTAATCTCGAGCCCTGAGTCTTCGATAGCATCGACGCTGGCGCCAATGCCGTAGTGGATAAAGGTATCGACCTTGCGAGCCTCTTTGGCTGCAAGGTACTTGTCCCGGTCGAAATCCGGAACGCTGCCTGCAATCTGGGTCGCGAAGCCGCTGGGGTCGAAGTTGTCGATTCGACGGATCCCGGACTTGCCTTCCTTGATGTTTCCCCAGGCTTTTTCGAGTTCGCTACCGACCGGGGAAATAATGCCAATACCGGTAACGACGACACGACGCTTGTTCAAGATGAATCCGCTGTGCTCGCAGCCACGCTGCGACTAGAGAAAATACGGCCGGCACTGCCCGAGCGGGCGGTGCCGGCCTTTACGATCAGGATTCGCTACGGCGAGCGTTGATGAAGTCGATCGCCTGCTGGACCGTAGTGATCTTTTCTGCTTCCTCGTCCGGAATTTCGGTTTCGAATTCCTCTTCGAGAGCCATGACCAATTCAACCGTGTCCAGCGAATCGGCGCCGAGATCGTCTACGAAGGAAGCGTCGTTGGTAACCTCGTCTTCCTTAACGCCGAGTTGCTCGGCAACAATACCTTTTACCTGTTCCTCAATACTGCTCATGGTTATCTCTTCTCCTCGCGAGAATGTGTCTGGAATTCCTGAGCGGATCCGGGCATTCCGGCTCGCCGGAGCATCCGTCGCTCGATCTGTCCTGTTTAAAGGGTATATGCCCGGTGGCGCACCGAAAGTGCGGCAAACCAGCCGCAGCCACCGGTGCGGTGACCTAAGTCATTGATTAATTTAAGCCCGACCTCTGCAATCGCGGTATTGTAGGGAAATTTATTCAGTCAATCTACAGCGATTCCCGACCAGCGTTAATCCATCAGCATGCCGCCGTTGACGTGCAGGGTCTCGCCGGTAACGTAAGCACCTGCAGGAGATGCAAGGAAAATGACCGGCTGTGCAATATCGTCAACCTCGCCGAGTCGCCCCAACGGCACCTGACCGAGCATGGCTTCACGCTGTTCTTCCGGCAGAACGCGGGTCATATCCGTGTCGATGAAGCCGGGCGCAACCACGTTTACGGTGATATTGCGTGACCCGACCTCTCGCGCCATGGATTTCGAGAAGCCAATGATGCCGGCCTTGGCGGCGGCGTAGTTCGCCTGACCTGCGTTGCCCATGATGCCGATGACCGAGGCGATGTTGATGATGCGCCCATAGCGGGCTTTCATCATGCCGCGCAGAACCGCCTTGCTGACCCGGAATACGCCCGAGAGGTTGGTGCTGATAACCGCGTCCCACTCGTCGGGCTTCATGCGCATCAGCAGATTGTCCCGGGTAATGCCGGCGTTGTTGACCACGATGGACGGCGCCCCCTCGGCTTTGCCCAGCTCGGCGATGAGTTCCTGGACAGAATCGTCGCTGCCGACGTTCAGAACCGCACCCCTGCCGCTGTCACCCAGTGCTTCGCTGATTGCCGCTGCGCCGCTTTCGCTGGTCGCAGTCCCCACGACCGTCGCGCCGGCCTCCGCCAGCCCGCGAGCGATGGCGGCGCCAATGCCGCGGGACGCACCGGTAACCAGGGCAACCTGCCCGTCCAGAACGGTGTTGGAAAAAATCTTGCTCATGGCCTATTGCTCCCTGGCTCGCCTAGTCGGCAAGCGCTTTCTCAATGGCGTCCGGTGTATCCA
>CAZFVT010000063.1:0-12320 GCA_964522355.1 uncultured Woeseiaceae bacterium
ATTCCCTGCCGGCCGGTGAGCCCATAACCCGACGGGTTACGGTGACCGCGCTTGGACAGCTTTCTACCCAGATCCCGGTCATGGACATGAACGTATCCGCCAGCCTCAAAGTCTATCCGGACCGGCCGGAACTGCGGGTCAGTCCCGAGGCCCAGGGCATCCTTGCCACGCGCACCGATCAGTACGCGATGATCGGCATCAGCCCTGGCGACGTCGAAATGCCGAGCATCGAACTGCCATGGTGGGACATTACCGCTGGCGCCTGGAAGGTGGCTGAGCTCCCCGGAAGGGCGATAGCTATCCTGCCGTCGGCAGACGCGCTGCCACCTCAGCTGGTGCAGCCGGAGGTGCCCGTCGAGGCCGTTGAAGGTGCCGGTGAGGCCGGGCCGGTGACAATTATTGAGAGCGACTTCTGGCGACGCGTAAGTCAGCTGCTCGCCGGCATCTGGGTGCTGACGGTGCTTGCCTGGTGGTGGTCCGGTCGATCGCCTAAACAACCTGTGGAGCCCACGGCTTCAGAACCGCCGCTGCACAAGCAGATGGCACGTTGTCTCAAGAACGCGCAGTCAGCGGCTGTCAAAGGCGATTCCGCCGCCGTGCGTGCTGCGCTCCTGGACTGGGGCCGCCTGGAGTGGCCCAAAGATCCGCCGCGCAGCCTGGGCGCACTGGCCGAACGAGTAAACGACCCGGCGGCGAGTGCGCTAAAGACCTTCGCACGGTTCAGCTACGGTCCGGCAGGCGCTGAAAACTGGGACGGCGGCGAACTGGCCAAATCACTGCGCAACTTGTCGGCGCGACGTGAGGAAAAGGCGGCGGAGATCGTCGACGAATTGCCGCCGCTAATGCCGGGCCGCTAGTCAGCTGCTACCAGCTGCCCGAGTTCGGCATGGAAGCCCAGGGTTCTTCCGGCGGCAACCTATCGCCCTTCTGCAGGAGCTCGATGGAGATATTGTCCGGCGAGCGTACGAAAGCCATATGCCCGTCTCGCGGCGGGCGGTTGATGGTTACGCCGCCATCGGCGAGTCTCTGGCAGGTCTCGTAGATGTTGTCCACGAGGTAGGCGAGGTGACCGAAATTGCGGCCTTCGCCATAGGCCTCGGGATCCCAGTTGTAGGTCAGTTCGACCTGCGCCTCGGTGTCTCCCGGCGCGGCCAGGAAAACCAGGGTAAACCGACCGGCTTCGACCTCTTTGCGGCGCACTTCCTCCAGCCCGAGTTTGTCGCAATAGAAGTCGAGCGACGCGTCAAGGTCCGTGACGCGCACCATGGTGTGCAGGTATTTCATACTTGGGTTCCTCCCTGGCGATGTCTGCGAGAGACTAACGGTTTCGCGATCGCGACAGTATAGAGTGACAATGCCGGGCAGGCAGCAAAGGAACTATGAAGAACATTCGCGCAATCAGTCTCGATCTCGATGACACCCTCTGGGAAGTCGGCCCGGTGATTCGTCGCGCGGAAGCCGTATTGTGGCAATGGCTGACCGAGAATTATCCGAGAATCGGTGAGCGCTTCGCCGCGCCGGACGTTGGCGTGCTGCGCAATCGAATCGTAGACGACTATCCCGAGAAGGCACACGACTTCAGGTTCCTGCGCAAACGCCTGTTGGCTCGACTCGCGCTTGCCTGCGACTACCCGGAATCGATGGCCGAGGAGGCGTTTGAGGTTTTCGACGTCGCACGCAACGAGGTCGATCTGTTTCCGGACGTCCTGCCGGCGCTGGACAGTCTTGCCAAGAGATTCACGATAGTCGCGCTCACCAATGGCAACGCCAGCCTCGAGAAAATCGGTATCCACGAATACTTCGCCGCATCCATAAGCGCCGCAGACACGGGAGCTGCCAAACCTGCACCGAAGATTTTCCACGCGGTCGGCGAGCGACTGTCGTTGCCGCTGGAGGCGGTGCTGCACGTCGGCGATCACCCCGAGCTGGACGTCGCCGGCGCTGCCCGCGTGGGTATGCGCACGGCGTGGATCAACCGAACCGGTGCGGCGTGGCCCGGGGCGATCCCGCCACCGGATGCGACCGCGGACTCCCTGGGCGGGCTTGCTGAACTTATTGCCCGCGCAGTCGCCGACACGGGCTGAGCCTGGCCAACGTGTCTGACCTGCCACTCATCCTCTATATCCCCGGGCTCTTGCCGAAGCCAGAGGCGGCGGTACATCGCCGCGAGCTTCTCCGCTGTTTGCTGACGGCGCTCGGGCGCGTCGATTCGGAGGTTGCCGCGGAGATCAGGGAGTCGGAGTCAAGCTTCGACCTGGTGAGCTGGACCTACGACTTTTACCGGGAGCATCGTGACATCGGGCTGGACCTGCCGAACATTGAATCGGCGCTGGCCAAAGCGGCACCCGACGAGCAAGACGTCCTGGATGCGACCCGCCTGAAACGGCGTTTCACGGTGAGCGTCTACAGGGCGGGTGACCTGCTGCCGTTTCTGATCCCGAAGCTCGCGAATGAGCGCCTGGAAATACACCTGCGCGATATGCGTCGCTATGCAACCAACGAAAACGACATTGCCGATCACATCAGACGATTACTCAAGGTGCCGATCGAAGCCGCGGCGGCCGCCGGCCGGCCGGTGCTGCTGATGGCCCACAGTATGGGTTCCGTAATTGCCTGGGATGCGCTCTGGCAGATGAGCCGGCAGGACGGCCGTGACGCGCAGGTCAGCCTCTGGCTGACCATGGGCAGTCCTCTCGGTGGCAGCTTTGTGCAGAGGCAGCTGCTCGGTCGCGATGCGTCAGGGGCCGAACGTTACCCGGGCAACATCGATTCCTGGTGCAACATCGCTGCGGTCGGCGAATTGACGGCATTTCGTCGGGAGCTGGCGCCGCACTTCGGGGAGATGGTCGATCTCGGCCTGGTGTCTGCGATTGACGATCAGGAGATCTTCAGTTTCTTCAGGATGGACGGCGCCCTGAACGTTCACAACGAGTACGGCTACCTGCTGCACGAGGTAACCGCAAAAAAAGTGGCGCAGTGGTGGCGGTCGGCGAAATCAGCGCGGCCCTGAGAGCCCGGCGTCTCTCGCTCAGTTGTTATAGGTTGTCCGAAGCTCTGCGTCAGCCGACGGCTTGATGACGATATCGATTCGGCGGTTCTTGGCCCGTCCGGCGGCGGTCTCATTGTTCGCGACCGGGTTGGTTTCGCCGTAGCCGATCGCAATCAGCCGGTAGCTCGGAATGCGCATGGCGTTAACCATGTACTGCTTCACCGACTCCGCCCGATCCTGGGACAGTTTCTGGTTCGACAGGTCGCCGCCATAAGAGTCCGTATGGCCCTCAATCACCAGCTCGCTTTGCGGGAAGACATCGATCGCCTTTTCCACCTTGGCCAGCAGATCAAAGTTGTTTGGCGTGAGCGCAGACTGGCCACTCTCGAAGTTTAGTCCGACCAGCCGGAGGATAACGGTGTTGCCCTCGCGGAAGACGCGCGCCTCGGAATTGTTGAACATGCGCTCGACCTGCTCGAACTGCTGCCGCACGCGTTCCTGTGCCCGAAGGCGTTGTATCAGTGCCGCACGTTCCTCGGTTGCGCCGCCAAGCCGTTCATCCAGGGCTCGAATCTCTTCTTCCATGTCGCCCAGGCGCGCCAGGTAGTCTTCGCGCTCCTGCTCCAGGCTGTATTTGTCGCTTCGCAGCTCATCGATGTAGGTGACCAGTTCGTCCGTCAGCGGCTGCGGGCCCTCGGCCATCGCCGGCAGGACGTCCGCGGCACCAGCGATCTCTCGCAGGGGCGCTTCCCAGCCAAGGATGAGCTGCTCGACGGTTTGCTCCTTGTCACGAACGTCGCGTATGACTTCTGACAGATGGATGGCGTGCCGGGCTTCGTAATTCGCAGCCTTGGCGAGATTTCGAGGCCGGTCTGTGTCGTAGCGGTTTTCGTTGAGTTCCTTTTCGGCCTCTGCCAGCAGTCGGCGAGCCTCGCCGAGCGTGATCGGCGCGTAGCGCTCCACGCGGGCTTTTTCCGCATCAGCGATAAGGCGGCGGGTTTCAGTCAGATACTGCGCCTTGATAGCCACGAGCTCGGCGTCGCGATACAGGGTGGTTGCCTCGATATCGAGACGTTTGGCGCGCTTCAGATCTCCGCGTTCGAGGTAGCGGATCGCATCGCCGAATTCATTTTGTGCGTCATCCCAGAGGTCCGGTGAAAGCTCGGGAGCCCTTGCATTGGCGGCATCCTGGCGGCTCTTCATGACCTGGGCCAGCGCGGTGAGCGCCAGTTCCGAGGCGGTCTTGGCCTGGGTGAAGTAATCCTCGGCTTCCTTGGCCTCCCGCCTCACGTACTCGATGTTCCTGCCTCGCTCCAGGCCTTCCTCGGCGTTCTCGTACGCGTCCATGCCCCGGGCATAGTTGCGCGGCGACAAGAGCTTGCTGTCGACCTCATTGGCCGCCTCCAGGGCGGCATCTGCCGCGCCCATGAAGGTCTTCCTGAGTTCGTCCTGTGCGAACACGCCGGCTGAGCCGAGCAACAGTCCGGAAAGTACGAGGAGGCGCAGAAAGTGGGTGAGGGGGGCCATAGGAAGGTCCTGAAATCGTTGATAAACAGAAAGTTAACTGAATACGCAATGGCCGGAATGTTACCGGCGGGTGACGCCCAAAACTGTGTTGCGTATCTCTATATAGACGGTTGCCTTATGTAACGTTCAATCATAACCGCGCACTGCCGGCTAATCCAAGTATTTCAAAGGCTTATGAATTTCGCGAACGACCGGTCAGTACTCTGCGCACCGGCTCGCGGAAATCTTCCTGTGATGCCGTTCACCGTTTTTGCCCATTCCGGACAGTGAGCCGGGGATTTGTGTCGCCGCTCACAGTTCGCCTGCCTGCAGCTGCGTAAGGTGGTGGCCATGTCTGCCAAGTACTACACCCAGTTTCGCTTGAACGATGCCGAGTATCAGGGCGGCAACGAGTTCAGCGGCGTCATCGAGCTGAATCGCCCGATCGACCGGGACTGGGAGAACGCCGATATCGAGGCGGTGCTGGCACAGAATTTCGACCTCAAGCAGAACGACGTAACTCTCCTGAGCTGGTCAAGGCTGCATTGAAGGTCCTAACTGATCCTTCTGGCGCGTTAGAGCGCTTATGTTCTTCCCCCTGATTGACCCGGCCTTAGCGTCGGGTTTTTTTTGCTTGATAGATTTCGGCCCATCTTGCCGCTCAGGGTGAACACTAAAGATCAATCCGCAGGCGGCGGTGTGCCCGCTACGGCCACTCTCGGCGGATTGTGGCCCTTGAATTCAGGGAGATCGGGCCAAGTTCAGGACATCCAAGCCGGACTGACGGCGGGGCCCGTCGGACAGCGTGGCGGGTTCGTGAGACAATGAGCGGGAAAACACCTGACGCTCGATTTGCAGACCTAAATGACCCAGAAAACGCAGAATTTCCGCGGAATTCCGATTGTTCCGACCGGCACCAAGTACCGCACCGATGAAGGCTTCACGGCCATCAAAAACGGCCAGAAGAACCGGTCTGACGCCGAGCCGCTGGTGCCTGGCCGGAAACCGGCCTGGTTACGCGCAAAAATGCCCTCGGGCAAGGGGTTTTCAGCGGTCCGCAACACCGTGCGGGAAAACCGTCTGAGCACGGTCTGTGAAGAATCGATGTGTCCGAACATCGGCGAGTGCTGGAACGCCGGGACCGCCACGATCATGGTAATGGGCGCCGTCTGTACCCGGGCTTGCCGCTTTTGCGCCGTGGACACCGGAAACCCCCGCGGCTGGCTGGATGCTGACGAGCCTGAGAACACCGCGAATGCCGTCGAGCTGATGAATCTCAAATACGTGGTCATTACCTCGGTGGATCGCGATGACCTGGATGACGGCGGTGCAGCTCACTACGCGGCTTGCGTCCGGGCTATCAAGGCGCGTACGCCGCAAACGGCAGTTGAGGCGCTGACGCCGGATTTCGATGGCGTCCATGCGCATATTGAGACCGTCGTGGACTCCGGCCTCGAGGTCTTCGCGCAGAACGTTGAGACCGTTGAACGACTGACCCATCCGGTTCGGGATCCGCGTGCCGGCTATGAAAAAACGCTGAAAGTTCTTGAGCACGCAAAGCGTCACCGCCCCGACGTCCTGACCAAAACCAGCCTGATGCTGGGGCTGGGTGAGGAGGACCCGGAAATCACGCGGACGATGCACGACCTTCGTGAGGTCGGTGTAGACATTCTGACCTTCGGGCAGTACCTGCGGCCGACACCGAACCACCTGCCGGTCGAGCGATACGTCACGCCGGAGCAGTTTGACGCCTATCGGGAGGAAGGGCTCAAGCTCGGGTTTCTCGAGGTGGTATCGGGCCCGATGGTTCGCTCAAGCTACCGCGCCGAACAGGTATTACAGAAAAACAACGTTGGCCTCGCGGTCTGATTCATCGCCGAGCGTCTGACATCCATAGCGCCCGACAGGCGCGGGACACTGATTTATGACTGAGTTTTTTGCTGAATACGGCATGTTCCTGCTGAAGACGCTGACCTTCGTCGTCGCCATCATCGCCATCATCATCACCGCCGCGGCTGCGGGCCGAAAGTCGGGCCAGCAGGACGGTCTGGAAGTCGAGAACCTGAACCAGAAGTACCGCAAGCTCGCGACGAGCCTGCGGCGCGCGGTCATGAACAAGACGGCCTGGAAAGCGGAAGCCAAGAAAGAGAAGGAGCGCGCCAAGGCCGAAGCCAAGTCCGATGAGCGCAAGCCGCGAGTATTCGTCATCGATTTCAAGGGCGACCTGAAAGCCAGCGCCGTGCCCTCTCTGCGCGAGGAAGTCAGCGCGATTCTTGACGTCGCCGACGAGGAAGACCAGGTGGTCGTGAGGCTTGAGAACCATGGCGGCGTGGTGCACGAACACGGGCTCGCGGCATCACAGCTCGTCAGGCTCCGGCAGAAGGGCATTCCTCTGTCGGTCATCGTCGACAAGGTAGCGGCCAGCGGTGGCTACCTGATGGCCTGCGTCGCCGATCGGATATACGTCGCCCCGTTCGCCATTCTCGGCTCTATTGGCGTCATCGCCCAGCTGCCGAACTTCAATCGATTGCTGGACAGTCACGGCGTCGATTTCGAGCAGGTCACGGCCGGTGAGTACAAGCGCAACGTCACGATGTTCGGCAAGAACACCGATGAGGACAGGGCGAAACTCAAGGAGCAGCTCGAGGACGTCCACGACCTCTTCAAGGGCATCGTGGCCGAGTACCGACCCGATCTCGACATGGAGAAGGTGGCGACCGGTGAGCACTGGTACGGCCGCCACGCGCTCGAGCTGGGTCTGGCGGACGAAATCAGCACCAGCGACGATCTGCTGGCCGGCCTTGCTGACAGCCACGACCTCTACAGCGTCCGATTCCAGGTCAAGCAGCCGCTGCAGAAGCGCCTGATGTCCGGCGTCGACAGCGCCCTCCACAGCCTCGAGGAGTTTCGCTGGAAACGACGATTCGAGTCCCGTTTGCCGCGCTGATCCGTTCCGTCGCGCCCCGTCGTGGCGGGAACCGCAGTCTGTGTTTGCGGTCGAATGAAGGAGTGCTGGCGCGTCGCGAGACCGACGCCGCGCAGCTCCAGCGGCTATAATCGAGCGTCAGACCCGAATGAAGACCCTCGTGGATTAAGGACTAAGTCATGAGATACCCAACCCGCCTGCGAAACCTAGGCCTCGCCTGCGCGGCTGTCGCGTTAAGCGGCTGCGCGACCAATGCGGAACTGGAAACCATTGGCGCTCAGCAATTCGAACAGATTCGCGAGAACTCGGTCCTCGTAACCGACCGCAACACCATCGATTACGTGGCCTGCGTTGCCAACGCCATCGTCGCTGAGCTCGAGGGCCCGGACGCGGACATGTATTGGGAACTCGCTGTCGTGCAGAACCCGACGATCAACGCGTTCGTGTTGCCCGGCGGCAAGATTGTGGTGTTTACCGGCATTCTCGACGTTGCGGCGAACCAGCATCAGCTCGCCGCGGTCATGGGGCATGAGGTGGCTCACGTGACGGCCGGGCATCCGCAGGAACGGATGATGCGCCAGGAAGCGGTCGGTTTCGGCGCCGATACCTTGGCACTCGTTCTGGGCGGTGGTTGGGCGCAGCAGACCCAGGCGGCTTCCAGCTCTCTGCGCACTTTGTCGACACTGGGTATTCTCAATCCGTTCAGCCGCGGCCAGGAAACGGAGGCCGACCTCATTGGCCTCGAGTTCATGGCCAGGGCCGGATTCGATCCGCGCGAGAGCGTGGAGCTCTGGAAGACCATGAACGCGAAGAACACGTCGACCCTGCCCGAATACATGTCGACTCACCCGTCTGGTGACACGCGAATCGAAGAGCTGATCAGCCATTATCCGGTGGCGCTCGTCGAATACAACAAGGCAAAAGAGGCGGGCAAAGCACCCAACTGCGAGCGCTAGGCGATCGCGGCGCCGCGCCGCACGCGTAGTGTCTCGCCTGTGTTTCTGAGAGAATCGAGGGCCACATCGCGACCGGGCATCGTTGAATGTCCACCGGACTGCCGTGACCAAGCTTAAATATCGACTTTCGCTGCTGTTCCTGCCGCTGGCCGTTGCGGCCTGCTCGGGCCTGCCCATGGTCGATTCGGACGGTGGTCCCAGTCAGCAGCAGCCCGAACTAACGCCTATGGCGACGGTCCGCGGCGAACCACTGGAAGCCAGGGTGTTCACGCTTGATCGCGAGGACCAGGCGGTTGTCGGCACGCCCCAGATCGTCTACGCGCGCCACGAAGACAGCTTCCCGCAGATTGCCCGCAACTATGGGCTGGGCTACGACGAACTCGTCGCCGCCAATCCGGGCATTGACCCCTGGCTGCCGGGCGAAGGTCAACCAATCCTGCTACCGACCCAGTTTGTGCTGCCGAACGCGCCGCGAGACGGGCTGGTGCTCAACATTGCCAGCAAACGCCTGTTTTACTTCCCACCCGCTGCCGACGACGGCAGCCGAACCGTGATTACCTATCCGGTAGGCATCGGGCGGGTCGGCTGGGAAACGCCACTGGGCGAAGCCGAAGTCGTCGCCAAGGCGCGAGACCCGCACTGGTGGGTGCCGGCTTCCGTACGGCGTGAGCATGAAGCGATGGGCGATCCGCTACCCAGCGTCGTTCCGCCTGGTCCGGACAACCCCCTGGGGCGTCACGTTCTCCAGCTCGATATGCCCGGCTATCTCATTCATGGAACGAACCAGCCCTATGGGGTCGGCATGCGCGTCAGTCACGGATGTGTGCGGCTGTATCCCGAGGACATCGAAGCCCTGTTCCCGATGGTTGCGATCGGCGCGCCCGTCACGATCGTCAACCAGCCCTACCTCGCCGGCTGGCATCAGGATGAGCTCTACTTCGAAGCTCATGAGCCGCTGGCCGACGACGAGGTATCACCGGCAGCGCACCTCGACAGCATGCTCGCCGAACTCACCGAAGGGCAGTCTGATGGTGAGGTTGCGCAGCTGCGCAGCAATCTCGAATCCATCGCGTCGCTTGGCACCGGCATGCCGGTTCGCGTCATGCGCAATGACGTTCTTGAAGTCTACGAGCGAGCCACCGCCGTCCGGAACACCGTCGAACGCGACCCGGACGTTCCGACCCTGGCAGAGATCCGGGAGTTGCTCGACAGTCCGCCGGAAGCGGAATCTGCCGAAGCGCCAAGCGGCAGCGCGGTCGAATGAACGACTGGCTTGACGTCATGCTGGGGGAGGTCGACCGCAAGAAGCAGGAGAACGAAGAATCTCTTGAAGAGGCAAAACGCCGCGCCGGAGACAATGACGCGGCCGAAGAGGCGCCGGCCGACAGTCAGGATTCGTCGAAGTAACTCTTAAACGGGTCCGGCAACCGGCGCCTGTCGAATTCGCCGGGCGCGCCCAGCGCGCAGTAGGTGTTCCAGAAAAGCAGCCGTTCGCCGCGTTGCCTGCAGCCATCCAGGTCAGCCAGCAGCGCAGCCATTGCCTTGCCCGTATACGTCGCTTCCAGCTTAAGGCTCGTCTGGGCATTGATTAACGCCAGCGCAGCGTCCGTTTCCGCCGACGATTTCGCATAACCCGGGGCAAAGAACTCATGCCGCAATCTCACCTTGCAGCGCTGCCAGGCGTCGGCAGGAAAGCCCTGGTCGGCTCGGTGCAGAATTTCGCAGGTCTTGACGCAAAGCCTTCGAAGAATCGCTTCATGACAGATGCCGGAGTGCGACACGCGAACCGCTTCGATACTGACGTCGAGCCGGGCAATTGCGAGACCCACGGCCAGGCCGGCAATCGAACCCATCGTTCCGGCTGCCATGTAGATGCGGTCGGGTTTCGGCAGGAATCCGTCCCGGACCTGGGCCGCGAGTTCCAGTCCGGCATTCACAAAGCCCGTGCAGCCAAGCCACGAGGAACCGCCTGCCGGGATGACGGCCGCTCGTCGGCGCCAAAGGAATTCTCGTTGCACGGCGACTCTTTCCCTTCGGTTGCCGGCAAACACCACCATCTCCGTGCCGTTCCTGGCGTGCCAGCCAAGCGCATTACGCGCGAGCTCGGTGCGGGTCTGGTGGGCAAGAAAACAGGTCGCCTCTAGATTGAGCCGACGGGCGATCAGCGCTGTCGCCAGCGCATGGTTGGAGGCGACGGTGCCATAGGTCGCCACCCGTCGACGCCGTCGGGCAATGATGTCGCCGAACAGATATTCGAGCTTGCGAATCTTGTTGCCACCGACCGGAGCAGCGGTTTTATCGTCTTCCTTTATCCAGATTGGCGACGTGCGCCCGCCGACGGTCAGCTGCACTTCGCGAACCGGCGTTGGCAGGTTGGCTAGTCCGACGCGAGGCAATCCGGATTGCAGTCCTGGATACCGGCATTGCAGAAGGTCCGGGGAAGTCATGTCTCTGCCAGTCACATGATCCGAAGTCATCGCGTAACAAACCATAGCATCTGACTTCGCCAGAAATTAGAATCATGCCTCGCATTTCTGACTTTACTGACGGAGACAGGCTTGTCAGATGCACTTGACCGTAGCGTTACGGTCACCGAATTGGCGGCGATGGATGACACCGTCGACGTCCGCCGGCATTTCGCGACCGCCTTCGTTGGTCGTGCTCTCCGAGGCCCCCTGAACACTCCCGTTCTCGTTCGCTCGATGACAGAATTCAGTCGTCGCTTCGGCGGCGTCTGGCCGAAAAGCAGCATGGGGCCTGCTGTGCAGCAGTACTTCGAACACGGAGGCCGACGCTTGTACATCGTGCGTGTTGCCAACGGCGCGCGCGGTGCGAGAATTCAGCTGCAGACGAATGCTGATCCGTTGGTCCTGACCGCCGTCGACCCCGGTTCCGCCGAAACCCTGCGAGTTTCCGTTGACTATGACCGGGTTGCCCCGGGCGACGATGAACACTTTAATCTTACCGTACAGCGCCTGGCGCCGGGCAGTGAGGTTCTCGTCGACCAGGAGATTCACAATCTTCTGAGCTGCGACAGTGACTCGGACCAGTTTGTCGTAGATCGTCTGCAGGACTCGGCGTTGATCAGTGCCACAGCACCGTCATCGAAGGCGCGCCCGCTGGCCACCATTGGGCCTCATGTACATCGTGGCAACGGCTATGTGCTGCCGGACCGGCGAGGCGTTGATGGGGCGGAACTCTCGGACTACGATCTCATTGGGTCCGCCGCTGAAAACACCGGGCTGTTCTCCCTGGAAGGCGTGAACAACCTTGATGTGCTGTATCTGCCGCCGATCGGGCGAGGTCGGGATATCGGCCCGGCCGCTACGATGGCGGCCGACTTGTTCTGTCGTCGACGAGGCGCGATGCTGGTTGTCGATCCGCCGCTCGGCTGGTCAAGTGCTGAGGAAGCGCTGCGCGGTGTCGATGACCAGGGCTTTACCAGCCCCAACATGCTTTCCTACTTTCCGCGCATGCTCGATCGGGACAATCCGCAGGGCGGTCCGCGCGCGATGGGTGGCGCGCTCGCGGGCCTTATTGGTCGGGCAGACGAACGCGTCGGGCCCTGGTGTGACCCATCGCAGCTTACGTTCCCGATCAACGCTCGCTACAGGCCGACGATTGCGGTTGAGCCGGAGTCGGCCGCGCGTCTGGTGCGTGCGGGTTTAAATGTCCTGGCTGCATTCCAGGGCGTCAGGGCCAGATTCCATGGTGGCGTCACCCTGGCGAGGCGAAACACGTTCGACATGCCCTTAACCCGCCTGTCCACCCGGCGCCTGTGTCTCTATGTGAGCAATGCCGTTGGGCAAGCGACCCGCTGGGCGGTATTTCGCGACTACGGCAACCACGTTACCGAACGAGTGCGGGACCAGGTGCAGACGTTCCTGACCCGCCTGCACACTGAAGGGGCCTTTGCCAGCGACAAATTCGACGTTCAATGCCA
>CAZFVT010000064.1:0-6752 GCA_964522355.1 uncultured Woeseiaceae bacterium
AGCGCGAGTCGGGTGACGCTCAGCGACAGCGTGTTCTCCGACAGCAGCCAGCTGCTTGTCGAACGCTCGGCGCAGCGAGGCCTCGACGCGCCCCCGGCCGGCGGACGGGACTACGGTCGCCCCGATCACTTCACACTGATTCTCGACGGACCGCAGTGTTTCCTGGTGCACGACGAGACCGGTCTTCGCTACCTGCTGCGGGACACGGTGTGCGTCGCAAAGCCGTGAACCGCTAGACAACCGGGAGTCGAGTTGCGAGACTCCGGCGGGGGGTAAACCGGCACAGGGAGCGATCCATTGCATCGAAGGACAGACCGAAGGAACTACCGCAGGGCGATTGCTCTCGTCGCGTCCGCCCTCGTTCTTGCTGTCAGCAGCACAGCGTCAGGGCAGATGACCTCGCCGACGCTGGAACGCATCAAGTCCAGCGGCGAGTTCCGGATCGGCTTCGTTCCCGACGCTCCGCCTATGTCGTTTCTCGATGACCAGGGCAATGCCGTTGGCTACTCGATCGATCTGTGCCGGACCATCGCCGGCTCGATTCGGGCGGAACTGGGCCTCGATACGCTCGACCTGAGCTTCACGCCGCTGGTCTCCATGGAAGACCGCATGTCCGCCGTCGAGAATGGGGATGTCGATATCGAGTGCGGGGCAACCACGGTAACCCTGTCTCGTCGCGGCCGCGTCGACTTCACGCTTCTGACGTTCATTACCGGTGGTGCCGTTCTCTCGCGCACCGGCAACGCCATTGCCGGCGTTGACGGCATTGAGGGCAACAACATTGCCGTCATTGCGGGTACCACCACCGAATCCTCGCTCCGGGAGTTTCTCGAGGGCGGCGACGTCGACGCGCAGCTGACCATGATCAGCACCCACGATGAAGGTATGGAAGCGCTCGCGGACGGCGACGTGGACGGTTATGCCTCCGATCGCGCAATGCTGGTGGGACAGGTTTTTCGAGCTGCCGGTATGAACGATTACCGTCTGACCCAGAATGTCTTTTCCTTCGAGCCCTATGCGATGATGCTTCGCCGCGGCGATTCCGAGTTTCGGCTGGCCGCAGACCGCGCCCTGGCAGGGCTATACCGGACTGCCCGAATCCGGCGGATTCACCACAACTGGTTCGGTCGCTACGGCGAGGCCATGACCCCGGTGCTGGAAGCGATGTACGAGTTCCAGGCGGTCGGCGAGTAACAAGCCTCCGGGAACTTCCGGGTTCCCAGGTCAGTCCCAGTCAGGACATTCAACACAGGTAGTTATCGTGTCTGATCTCTTTTCTGTTCTCTGTCGGTTATTGGCCCTGGCGGCATGCCTGACCCCGACCGCTGCGCTGGCAGACGGCGATTGGTCGCCGGCCGGGTTCGGTGACGACGAGAAATCGCTGAAGAACCTGATCGTGTTTCCCGAGCTGCGCGGCGACGCGTCCGCAACGATTTCCTGCCTCGGCGTTCTGAAATCTCGCGGCAAGTTCGACGAGCATGGCTGCCTGCAGGGCGCCCCCGGCGATACGACGTTTATCACAGCCATCTACGACGTCATCAAGAAGGCCCGTTTCAAACCCGCCACCTACAACGGCAGGGGGGTTAACGTTGTCTTTCAGTACCGGGTGCATTTCGAACAGAAAGGCGAGGAGCGAAGCATTACCTTCATGCCCAATCCGGGGCTCGGCGAAAACGTGGACGCCTACGGACTGGAACACACGGCGGCACAGCGACTCATGGGAAAGGAACGGTGGCAAAAGTCCTGCCCGCAGCAGAACAAGTTCATCGTACTGGCCCGGGCCAACGTCAACTGGGAGGGCACGCCAAGCGCAGTGAGCATAAGCCACATGGGCGGCCTTCAGATCACACAGAAGTGTGAGCAGGCACTGATTCAGGCGGTACTCGACAGCCGCTTTATTCCGGCGTTCGCTGACGGCGAGCCGGTTCCCTCTACGTTCGCCGAACCTTTCGGTTCCTGATCCCGGGCAAGCCCTAGCTGACGCCGGGTCGCCCGAACTCATCGGGCAGAACCGCCTCGATGCGCTCCATGACGTCAAGCCGGTGTATGAGGTCGTTGACGTAGTCCAGCCGATCCGTCTCGATGATGAGGACCTCGCCAAAAGGGTAGTTTTCGACCCAATGCTCGTAAAGCTTGTCGAGCCGCCGAAGATAAGGGAGCGACATGTCCTGCTCCATAGCGCGATTACGCAGACGAATGCGTTTGCGCAACGTTCGTATCGAACAGCGCAGGTAAATCAGCAGGTCCGGAGGGCGAATGGCGTCGAGTATCGACTCGTAGAACGCGCGGTACACCGCCCAGTCCCGGTCATCGATCATCTTCATCTCGTGTAGCGCACAGGCAAAGATCTCGGCATCCTCGAAAATGGTTCGATCAAGGACGACGACACCGGGCGCCCGATCCAGCGCCTGGTGCAGGCGAAACTTGTTACTCAGGAAGTAAAGCTGGGAACGAAACGCCCAGCGCTGCATGTCCTGGTAGAAATCCGGCAGGTAGGGGTTGTCCTCGTTGGGCTCATAGAACGGCTCGATGCCGTAGGTGCGACTCAGGAACTCGACCATGGTCGACTTGCCGGCACCAATGTTCCCGGCAACCGCGATACTGCGCTTGAGCGGCTCGCCGTCCATCAAGGTCCCTGTTCGCAGGCCCTAGTCGGATTCGTAAACGATCTTTCCGCCCACGATCGTCTTGCGAACGGTGACGTCCTTGATGCCGTCAGGATCCATCGTCAACAGGTTATCCGAGAGGACGACGTAGTCGGCGAGTTTGCCGACGGTAATCGTGCCCTTGATGTCCTCTTCGTAAGCCGCGTAGGCCGTGTTGAGCGTGTAGGCCTTGATCGACTCCTCGATCGTCAGCTTCTCCTGGGGAAACCAGCCACCTTCGGGCTGCCCGGACAGGGTCTTGCGCGTCACCGCCGCATACAGCCCCAGCATCGGATTCAGGTAATAACGTGACGCGTTCGTGCCGGGCGAGTCGGAGCCAAAGCTGACGGTGGCACCCGAATCCCAGAGGCGTCGAAAGGCGTAGGCGCCGCGCGAGCGCTCGCGCCCGATGCGCTCTTCCATCCAGCGCATGTCATCCGAAGTGTGGAAAGGCTGCACCTCGGCCACGATATTCATCTCGCCACCCCGCTCGATATCCCGATCGGTCATTACCTGGGCGTGAACGAGCCGGAACCGGCGGTCTTTCTCACCGTTTTCCGCAATGATGCGCTCGAGCATGTCCATGAGGTAGCCGTTTGCCTCGTCGCCTATGGCGTGCACGGTCAGCTGGATTCCCGCGTTATCGGCCCCCAGCGCCAGCCTCTCAAGCCGGCTCTGCATCAGTTCCGGTGACCGCGGGTCGCGCTCGAACGGGAACATGATGTCGCGCCAAATGCCGCGACTGGCAGGGTTGTGTGTATAGGGCTCGTAGAATCGCGCCGAACTGTTGCCCATGATGCCGTCGATCCACGCCTTCACGGCGCCGAACCGAATCCACTCGTCGCCAAAGCCAACGCGAATGCCCAGGTTCGCCATCGAAGGCCAGCGGTCCAGCGTTGGCCGGTAGCGGACGCGAGCGGTCATGCGGCCCTCGGCCCGGAGCTGGCGATAGATATCAACCTGTACGGGCGGCGAGGTGACGTCCGAGTAACTGGTGATGCCAACCTCGCGCATCTGTTGCCAGGCACGCAGCGTTTCCTGGGTGCGCTGTTCGCGAGACGGCGGCGGTAGGATGTCGCTGTACAAGGCACGAACGTTGTCGCGTACCAGGACCGTCGATTCCACCGCACCGGACACCGGATTGAAGAGCGCGCCGGTGGGTTCGCCGTCGGAATCGCGCTCCACCATGACGCCTTCCGGATCGGGCGAGTTGGCGCTTATGCCTGCCGCCTCCAGCGCCGCGCTATTCGCAAGGTACACCTTGCGATCGAAACGCCGAATCAGCACCGGCCGATCGCCGGTGATCGGATCGATCATGCCCTTGTTGGGCAAAAACAGATTGCCGTAAAGATCATCCGGGTTGACCTCGGCGCCCGCCTCGGCCACCGCGCCCTCAGACCAGGTCTCATAGGCCGACCAGTCACCACCCGTAATCCACGAACCGCTGGCATAACGCTCATGAACATCGCGAATCCGCTCGACGAGCCCTGCTTCATCCGACACGTCGAGCAGGTTAAGGCCGTAAAGCAGCGCACCGGTGCTGGCGAAGTGCACGTGATTGTCGTTGAACCCGGGCGTAACCAGCGCGCCTTCCAGGTCCAGCACCCGGGTATTTGCACCGATATGCGCCTGGACGCCGCTGCTGTCGCCGACGTAGATGATCTTGTCGCCGAGCGACGCAACAGCCTCTGCCCTGGGATTGTCGTCATCAACCGTCCAGACCACGGCATTGGTCAGAACGAGATCCGCCTCCTGCGCTGCCAGCGAACCCGAGAACAGGAACGCGGCTGCCGCACACAGGCCAATAAGCCTGGTTTCGCCTTGCTCTTTCATCACTCCCCCACACTCCAATCGCAGTTCTCGCAGTCCGGCGACACGCCACGGGCTTCGAGAACTTCAAAAATCAGGTCGCGCCAAGTTTCGTTCGGCGTCCAGACGCTGTTCATATCCGCCTTCGCTTCGCTGACGGGCACGTCTTCATACAGGACCCGGTACAGGAAACTGAAAGCAGACGCGCGGTAGTTGACCTGGCAGTGCAACAAGGTCTTGCCGCCGGCGTTGCTGCGAATAGCCGCCGCCGTCAGCTCGAAGTCGGCGGCCGTCGGCGCCTCCCACTCGACCGGGATGTGGACGTACTCCATGCCAAGACCCTTGACGATGCGATCTTCGTGCTCCAGCGAGTTGCGCTGGTCGCTGTAGGCAACGTAGACCACCCGGTCGTATCCTGCGTCACGCACCGCCTCAAGCTGTGCCTCGGTTGGCTGCCCGGCGCTGGCAAACGTCTCGCTGTACTCGCGAAAATTGACGATATCCGCAACGCCGTCGTCCGCCACCGCCGCGGAGACCACGCCGAACAAAATGCATCCGGCTAGGCTTGCACCGACTCGTCGTTGTACGTCCTGCATGTTGCCTCCAAGCGCGATTCCTGACTAAGCCAACGCGAATTATGGCGCATTTTGGCCTTCGAAACGGCGCGTCGTCCCGATCATGTCTTGCCCCGTGGAATCGCGCGGTTGGCTTAAGGTGCCGCCATAGGTAATTGCCGTAGCTCCCGTCGCAGACTACGGATGCAGCCCTGTAGTCGCGCCGATTAGTCTCTTGACTGAAACCTCCTACCTGGTCCAATCGCCGGAGACGAGCTGCCATGACCGACCGCAATCAAGTAATCGCCGTCATTGAACCCGAGATGCACCCGCAAACGGTGGCCGAGCGCGCCGCCTGGCTGGCGCGGGCCGCCGGTCACCGGCTGCACCTGTTGCTGTGTGATCCCGACACCGGCCCGCTGCACGATCGCTGGTACGTGTCCAACGAAGCCCGCGACATTGCCGCCAGCATCGCCGCCGCGCAGCAGGAGCTGATCGAGGAAATCGCTGCCGGAGTCCGCAGCGACGAGCTCGAGGTGACGACCGCAGTGCTCGACGAACGGCCGATCGGCGAAGCCATCATTCACCTGGCGAATGAGGCATCCCCGGCGATGCTGGTAAAGGGCACGGCCTTTCACAGTGCGGCGGATCGGGCGTTCTTCGTTGACTCCGACTGGCAGCTCGTGCGCTCGGCACCCTGTCCGCTATACCTCGTCAAACCGGAAGAGATGCCTGAGAACCCCATCGTCGTTGCTGCCGTCGATCCCACGCATGCGCATGACAAGCCGGCGGCACTCGACAGCATCATCGTCAGCGCGGCGAAAGGCTTTGCGCAAAAAGCCGGCGGTGAGGTTCACCTGTTTCACAGCTATCAGCGACTGGTCGGCGTGGGCAGTGAAGTCAACCGAACGTTCAAACCGATCAAGGTTCCGCTGGATGAAGTCGAAGAGCGCATGAGCCAGAGCCACAGAGACGCGCTGGACGCGCTGGCGAGCGATTTCGGTATAGATGATGACGCCGTTCACCAGCTGCCCGGCAGCACGCGGGACCTGCTGCCCATGTTCGTCAGAACGCACAAGGTAGGGCTGGTCGTCATGGGCGCCCTCGCCCGCTGGAGCCTGAAGCGCGCGGTGATCGGCAGCACGGCAGAGCGCGTGCTCGACAGCCTGCCCTGCGACGTATTGATCGTTCGACCCGAGAATAACTGACCGGCGAAGGACCGCGGCCGCCACCGCTCTCAGGCCGTGCGCTGCGCCTCGAGCATCAGGAAAAAAGCGTACTCGAGCGCGGTGTCCTCAAGACTCTGATAGCGCCCGGACTTGCCGCCGTGGCCGGCTTCGAGGTCTGTCCACAGCAGCAGCAGATTATCGTCAGTCTTGCACTCACGGAGCCTGGCCACCCACTTTGCCGGCTCCCAGTACTGGACCTGGCTGTCGTGCAGGCCGGTGGTGACCAGCAGGTTCGGATACGGCTGTTCGCGTACGTTGTCATACGGTGAGTAGCCCAGCATGTAGCGATAACTCTGTCGATCTGCGGGGTTGCCCCACTCGTCGAACTCCCCCGTCGTCAGCGGTATGGACTCGTCCAGCATCGTCGTTACAACGTCGACGAACGGCACGTGAGCCGCAATGCCGTTGTAGAGCCCAGGCGCAAAGTTCGCGATGGCGCCCATCAGCAAACCGCCGGCGCTGCCGCCGCTTGCATAACAGCGGTCGGGCGAGGAATAACCCTCCGCGTGCAAGTG
>CAZFVT010000064.1:6792-12243 GCA_964522355.1 uncultured Woeseiaceae bacterium
GGTATTCATCTTCTCCTTGCGACGACCTGCGTAGTACCACGGCCGGCCCAGTTCGGCACCGCCGCGCACGTGAGCGAGCGCGTAGACAAAACCACGGTCGAGCAGGCTGATGAGATCGGCATCGAAATCCGCCTCCATGCTGATGCCGTAGGAGCCATAGCCGTATTGCAGCAGCGGCGCGCCACCGTTCCTGCGCAAGCCTTTTCGGTAAACCAGCGACACCGGCACCCGTGTGCCGTCGCGCACGCGGACCATCAGCCGCTCTGTGGCGTAGGCGTCCGCATCGAACCCACCGGGTACTTTGTCGCGACGAAGGAATTCGCTGCGGCCGTTCGTGAAGTCGTAGTCAAACCAGGTCTCCGGCGTTCGCAGCGACTCGATGCTGTAGCGCAGACGCTCGCTACGATACTCAAGGTTGTCCGTCGGAGCCGCGGCATAAACGGCCTCTTCGAACGGAATCCGGCTGCGGCTGCCGCTGTGTCGATCAATGATCTCGATCTGGTCCAGTCCATCCTCGGCAATGCTGAGCGCGAGATGGTTTGCAAAGACCTCGACGCTGTCGATGTAGACGTTCTGCCGATGGGCCACCACTTCAATCCAGGCCTCGCGCGCCGTGTTGTCCAGCGGGCATTCGAACAGCCGGAAGTTCACGGCGTCCGCGTTGGACAGGACAAAGAACCGGTCTTCGCCATCGGTGACGTAGTACTCGTGGTCATCCGCCGCTGGCAGAAATACCGCCGGTGTTGCGTCCGGCATATCGCTTGGCAGATAGCGAACCTCGGTTTTCAGCGTTGAATCGCTGACCAGGAACAGGTAGCGCCCGGAAAGCGACTTCTCCACGCCGAGCCAGTAGCTCTCGTCATCTTCCTGGTAAACGAGTTCGCTCTTGCCACCAAGCCGGTACTTGAGAACCTGGTAGTCCCTGAGCGTCTCGGGATGCTGGCGCGCGTAGTACAGAGTCTCGCTATCGGCGCACCACTCGAGGTTGGCGGTGACGTCGGGAATGCGCTCGTCGAGCAGTCGATTCGCCTCGATATCGAGAAAGCCAATCGTGTAGCGGCGATTGCCCACGGTGTCGATACCGAAAGCCGCGTAGCGATGATCCGGTGAGACCGTCAGGCCGCGAAGTGAGAAGTAGCTGTGACCCTCCGCCAGTTCATTGCAGTCGAGCAGCACCTGCTCGGGGGCCTCCATGCTGTCGAGGCGCCGGCAGTAGATCGGGTACTCGCCGCCGGCTTTGTATCGATGATAGTAAAGATACGGTCCTTCCCGGCACGGCAGCGAGGCTTCATCGGGCACGATGCGGCTGCGCATCTCTTCGATGAGCGTCGCCTTCAACTGATCGACTGGCTGCATGCAATGCCTTGTGTAGGCATTCTCGGCCTCGAGGTGGCTGATGACGGCCGGATCGTCTGAATCGCGCATCCACGCGTAATTATCGCGTCGCACATCGCCGTGACGGCGGTGTTCGACCGGTATCCTGCGCGCGACAGGTGGCTCTGTTCGACTTTGCTTGCTCATGGCGGATGGGCACAATAGCGGAACGACTTCGAGGTCGCTATACCGGGAGCCCGCCAACGTGCTGAATCGATTCTTTGCTACTGCCGTACTGCTTGCGGCCGCCATGTATCCGGCAGATCGGCTGCGGGCCGCGACCGAGCTCAGTCTTGACGAGCTGAATCTGCGCTGGGGCACCAATCTCGATGAAGCCGCGGTCAGCAGCGACATGCTCGCGCCCGGACTGTACGTCCTGCGCGCGGCCGGCGGCGCGATAGCTGCCTCCATCGGCGAAGACGGCGTGCTCATCGTCGATAATCAATATGCGAAGACGGTGCCCAGGCTGGAGGCGGAGATTCGTCGACTGGGAGGCGGCAGTGTGGACTACGTACTGAATACACACGGTCACTTCGATCATGCGGACGGCAACCCCTATCTCGCCGAACGCGGCGCCAGAATCATTGCCCACGAGAACGCACGGCTCATGCTGACTCGCCCGAATCGCATGGAGTACGGTGCTATCTTCTACATACAGCCTCCGCATCCGCCGGGCGGGCTGCCCGGCATCACGTTTGCGGACGGTATGCGTCTCCACTTCAATGGCCAGGCTGTGTCACTGCATTATTTCGGGCCCGGCCATACCGACGGTGACGTCGTGGTCTACTTCGAATCCGACAACGTGCTGCACGTGGGTGATCTGTACAACGCGCGCTATCCCTACATTGACCCTGGCAACGGCGGGTCGCTTTCGGGTTTGATCGCAATCTGTCATTCCATACTCGATCTTGCCAACGCCGAATCACAGATCGTCTCCGGACACGCTCCGGTTGCAACTCTTGCTGACCTGCAGGCTTACACCGATATGCTGGAAAACGTCTATCGTCGCCTCGAACAGGCGGCGAGAGATGGTCTGACGATCGACCAGGTTCTCGCTGCAGGGCCAACCGCAGCGTTCGATGACAAGTTCGGCAATCCCGGGCTTTTCCTGTCGCACGCCTACGAGACGGTGCTCAACGAAACCAACTAGCCGCAGTCCGAACCGAGCGCGGAGCCGCCAGTCCGGCCGACACGATCCAGGTCCAGAAGAAGCGGCCGCGATACGCACCAACACCTATAACAACAACGCAGACATACTGCGCCCCGGGGGAACACATTGACGAGCCCAGAAGACGGTAACAAGAAAGGACAGCTGATCCGCGCCATTGGCTTTCTCGGCATCGCGGTACTGGCACTGAACTCCGTGATCGGTGGCGGCATATTCGGTCTGCCGCCGGCCGTGGTCGGCCGCGCGGGTCTGCTTAGCCCCTGGCTGTTCCTCATTGTCGGCATACTGATCATCACGGTGGTCCTGACGTTCGCCCAGCTTGCCAGCTACTTTCGTGAATCCGGCGGCCCGGTTATTTACACGACCCATGCTTTCGGCCCGTTTGTCGGCTTCGGCACCGGCTGGATTTATTACATCAGTCGGTTGACCGCGTTCGCGGGTAACGCCACGTTGCTCGCCGCGTATGTGGGTTCGCTATGGAGCCCGGTCGCCGATGGCTTTGGCCGGATTGCGCTGATCACGCTGGTTACTGCGGGCCTCACCTGGAGCAATTACATTGGCGTCAAGGACGGCGTACGAACGCTCGGTGTGCTGTCCGTTCTGAAGCTGGCCCCCATCATCGTACTGATTCTCGTCGGCTTGCCGTACGTCTCCCCGGAAGGCGTCTGGCCCGCCGAGATGCCGGTGGTCGAGGACTTCGGCGGCACCATCCTGCTGATGATCTTCGCCTTCGTGGGTTTTGAGTCGACGACAATCGTCTCGGGCGAGTCCAAGGATCCGGGCAAATCCCTGCCGAGCGCGCTGGTGCGAACGACCATCTTCATCGGCCTGTTCTATTTCATGGTCGTGCTGGTTTATACCGCTGTGCTACCGGAGCTGCCGGAGGGTGGAAACCTGGTGACCATGGGAGACTTCCTGCTCGGCTCGGCCGGCGCAGTCGCCATCACCCTGGCAGCGGTATTCTCAATCGGCGGCAACCTCGGTGCGATCTTGCTGGCGGTACCGCGAATGACCTTCGCCATGGCCCGCCACCACCAGCTGCCGAGCTGGTTCGGTGTCGTCAGCGAACGATTTGCCACACCCGGCAACTCGATTCTCTTCATGGGTGGTTTGAGCCTGGCTCTGGCGCTGACCGGGTCGTTCGAAAAGCTGGCCGTCGCCAGCTCACTAACCCGATTAATTACCTACATCCTGTGCATCAGCGCTCTGCCGATCATTCACCGCCAGGCCAGTGAGGAGGTCCGCGCGCAGGCCTACCGACTCAAAGGTGGCTACCTCGTGCCGATTTTCGCCCTGGGAATCTCGATATGGATCGCCGCGCAGTCAGGCCGCGATGAATGGGTTCTGACGGGCGGGCTTTTCGCCGTCGGCCTGCTGTTGTTCGGCGTTGCGCAATTAGCGCGTCGGCAATCCGCAAAAGGCGGCGCTGACTGACGGAGGCCGACTTCCAGTTGGCGGCTACCGGTTCGCCGCCTCGATGGCCGCCTTGCGCGCGGCTTCAAACTCATCGCCCGGTACCCAGGCTGGCATCTCATCAGCGTTCGCGATCGCGAGACCCGTCCAGAAGCCGAGCCTGGCGTCGGCAATCATGCCGTCGAAGTTCCAGCTGTCATCGTACTCGTCGCTGGGCTGATGGTAGTTGACGTCCGTGTACTGGTTGACCTTCTGTTTGCCCCAGTCAGCCGGACGATCGACGAATTCGGTGCTCGTATCGAGGTACAGGGCGGGAACGCCGATCTTGGCGAAGCTGAACTGGTCGGAACGGTAGTAGTAACCCCGATCGGGGAACTGGTCTGGCTTCACAACCCGCCCCTGTTCCGCGGCGTAGCCTTCGACAATGCCATCGATGTTTGACTTGCCGAGGCCAACGAAGGTGACGTCGTGGGTCGGGCCCCAGATATTGCCGCCGTCGTAGTTGATATTGGCAGCAATCTTGCCGGCCGGAAACGTCGGATGGGCCGCGTAGTACTCTGAACCCAGCAGCCCCTGCTCTTCAGCACCTACCAGCGCGAACAGAACGGAGCGCCTCGGCGCTTCGTCCATGGCCAGAATCGCCCGGGCGATGGCCATTAGCTGAGACACGCCCGAAGCGTTGTCCATCGCGCCGTTATAAATGACGTCTCCGGCTTCGTTAGGGGTACCAATGCCGAGATGGTCATGGTGCGCCGTGTAGATGACCACCTCGTCGGCCAGCTGCGGGTCGCGGCCGGGAAGCAGGCCGAGGACGTTGGCCGACTCGACGCGATTGATACTCACGTCGAATCCGATCGACGTGGTGATGCCGAGCGGCACCGGCTCAAAATCCCGATTATCCGCCGCGGTACGCAGCGCATCGAGGTCCAGCCCGGCCATCGACACCAGGGCTTTTGCGGACTCCTCGGTAACCCAGGCATTGACCTGGTTGCGCGGCTCTCCTTCGGCAGGCAGCTCAAACTGCTCGCCTGTCCAGGAGGTCTGCACGACCTGAAACGGGTAGCCCGCAGATGGCGACGTATGAATGATGATCGCGCCGACGGCGCCCTGCCGGGCGGCACTAAGGTACTTGTAGTCCCAACGGCCGTACCACAAACGGGTGTCACCACCGAACAGTTCCGGATCCCAGGAGGGATCGTTGTTCATGATGAGCAGGACCTTGCCCTCGAGATCCGCATCCTTGAAGTCGTCCCAGTCATACTCGGGTGCCTGAATACCGTAGCCGACGAACACGACCTCGGCGTCGACGACGTCGGCACGACGCTGCTGCACGCCGCTCGAGACGATAAAGTCGTCCCACTGTCGCAGCACCAAGGGCTCGCCGCCGTCATCAGCTGACGGCAGAAACTGCCATTCGGGAGGTTGCTCTGAGGTAACGCCGACGAGGTCGAAGGGCTGCTCCCAGGAACCGTCGCTGGCACCCGGCGTAAGCCCCA
>CAZFVT010000065.1:0-12240 GCA_964522355.1 uncultured Woeseiaceae bacterium
AACAACGGCGTCGAGTCACGCAAGATCTGGAAGCACCTGCGCGGTGCAGGCCTGATCGCCGGACCGGTCGACAACACGGCGGCCGCGTACCAGCAGCCGAGCAACTCCTTTGGCGGCCTCGTTGGCATCGATCTCAACCTCTATAACCTGAGTGGCCATAACATCGTGTTTGGCGAGATCCCCGGCGACATCGCGCAGATCCTCGAAGCGCGCGGCGACGATAACGTACCGAGCACGGGCAGCATCCAGGCGAACGGGTCGGCGACCGCCTACAACATTGACGACCGCTACGACGTCGCGTTCCGTCAGTAGAGCAAGAGTAAGCCCCGCTCGCAGGGGCTGATCAAAAAAAGCCAGAGGCTTCCTCCATGAGCCTCTGGCTTTTTTGTGCCCTTTTTATGGAAGCATGGCCCGCCGTTTCACACTCGCTGATGGTCGTGATGAAGGAGACGCATCACGATCTTCAGGATGGCTGACAGAACCCATCTGACCAGCCAGCCGAGTCTGGCGCTGGATTGATGGCTTGCTTACCTGCCGCTGGGAGTATTCTCTGTCGCCGCCTGTTGCGACGTAACTCGGAGCCGCCGAGCACACTGCGAGTTGTGTCAGCAGGCACGCCGTTGAGCGCGCACCCTGTTCTGATATCCAACCGCGCAGTCGATCGAGTTGGAGAGATTCTGGTCATCCTTCGAAGCCAAACTATGGGGCTTGCTAAGATGAGGCTCGACCACTCATAGGAGATGCTGTGAAGATTGCAACGGTGACCTTGACCTTGGTCGCGACCACGGCGCTGGCCCTCCCAACCTCCGGCAACACCGAGTCGCAAACCCTGATGTTGGAACCTGACACAGAGATCCAGATGGCGCTGGAAGCGGGTCCGGCGCATCTTCGCGAAGATGCCACCGTGTACGTTTTCAGGGAAGACGGCTATCACCAGGTGCGTAGCGGAACGAACGGGTTTACCTGCCTGGTCAACCGGGATGGGAATCAGCACGGCGACAATGACCTGAAGCCGACCTGCTGGGATCCAGAGGGCAGCCGAACGATTGTCCCGATTATGCTGCGTGTCGGCGAGTTGATAGCGAATTCAGCCTCTGCGGATGAGATCAGGCGTGATATTGATGCCGGATTCGCATCGGGAAAATTCACGAGTCCAAAGAAGGCGGGGATTGCCTACATGCTCAAAGGGGATATCGGTTTTGATCCGGATACGCGGCAGATTTCCAGCGAGCTTTTTCCGCCTCACTACATGATTTATGCGCCTGGTGTCAGCAGTGCCGATATCGGTGCGGATGTGGAGGGTCCGACGAGTGAGTTCGCGCTGCCCAGCGTTTACTCCGGGTACTCCGGGGGTACTCACACTGCATACATTATTGTGTTGGCAGCCGAGAGCGCTGAGTCGAGTCATTGATACGCTCGAGGTCATCCCTCGAATGCAGCTGCCATTTACGGGCTACTCGATGGTCCGACGACACCGGAAACGTCGAACTTTTCAGTCGGAGTTCTGGGGCTCTACAGGGGTTAGCGATTGCCGCGCGGCGCTACGCCAGTACAGCCATCCTGGGTCCCGGCGAACGCCCGGTACAGAAAAAGGGGCTTAACGTCTTTTTTGGAACAACCGGAAAGGACGAACAGCCGTACTCGCCGGCTGCGCTACTGCCTGCTTACTCGCTAGCGTCGGCGACGCTTTGTGCGGTGACCAGCACTGCCGGAAAGGGGCTCGTGCTGTCTTCGGCAAACGCCGTCGATGCCGCAGGCGTCTCGGCTTCATCCGAGTAGGCTGCCTCCTGGTCGCCGCTGTCCGGGCTGGACTGGCTTATCTCAAGCGGCTTGATGACAGGAGCATCGAGCTTCTCGCCGCGGACGTCGGTGGTGAACACTTTGACCGTATTGCTCTTGGCAACAACGGGCCGGCCCGCTGAGTTATTGAAGCTGATGGCGGCCTGATTGATGATAAGTACGCCAGGCGGCGCTGCCTCGGCCCGGTCTGCGCCGAAGGCAAAGGCGAGAATCAGCGCGACGAGCGTCGAAAGGGCAACGACGCGGCGATAGTCACGAGAAGCATCTCGATTCCCGGCTGGCTCTCCCGAATATTGAATCGCCACTGCCGCTGTCGCTTTGTTCTCAGTCTGTTTCATCGGCGTCTGCCTTAGCATGCCGCACGCCTGAGGGTGTGGTTCCGAGGTTTGGCCGCCGCGGGCTCCTTACGCCAGATCGACAGCACGTTAGGTGCCTGTACGCCCATCGTCACCTTGTTGTGACCGGACGAAAAGATGGTGATCTCGATCGGTCCGCCCTTGAACAGATCGGCAAGCGTCATCTGCGGGTCGATATCGTCGGTGGGCCGAATTTCAATGGACTCTGCGTCTTTTCTGCTTACGATCAACATGGCGTATGTTCCTTGTCGGTTCGGTCGTCTTGCTCACGCTTTGGCAAGGGCGTGTTGCTGGCGTTCGTTGCTCGTGCCGTCGCGGTGATAGGTGTGAGTTTCTGTATCGTCACCGCGGAGCACGGTGAGGCTGGTTTCGATGTGCTGCTGACGCGTGCGGACAATCGCGCCGTTGGTCAGGTTTCGGGCATTACAGTCCGCCGCGACCTCCATCAGGTGGTCCCAGCGATCAAGAATGGCCCGGTCTTCGTCGCACCAGGCGGCGAGCTCCTCCATCTGGAAGGGGCCGTTATCAAAGCCGGCCGCGCGGCAGAGGTTAAGGCGGCGATCTTCGAGCTTGCGAAGCGCGTCGACGCTGGCCTGCTTGGCATCGACTGCCAGCATCAGTGCTTCCGGGTCCTGGGACTCGAGAGCGGAGGTTTCTTCCTCCAGGCTCTCTAAGAGGCCCATGGCATGGAAGACGCTCTGGCCGATTATCTCCAGGACGTCGGTGCGGGCGGTTTCGGGGTTCGGGCTAGTCATTGCCGTTCGCCGAGGGGCTAGTCGCCAAACGCGCGTTCGAGTCGAATCATCGCGTCGGCGATAGACTCGGCGTCGATTTCATAGTCGCCGTTCTCGATAGCCGCTTTGACTTCAGCAACTCGCTGGCTGTCGACCGCGGGAACGGTATCCAGCGACTTCTCGACACGCTCGAGCAGCTGGGCACGGCCGGTCAGTTCGACGGTGTCGTCCTGGCGGCTTGCCGGTGCTGCGGCGGCTTTCGATTTGTTCGGGGACTCGCTGGTGCGATCTGTGCCGCGTGTTTCCTCGATACTGTTGCCGATCTTCCCAATCATCTTCGGATCCACGGGTCCAATTCGGTTTGTCATAACGTTATTGCCTCAACAATCATTGTTGCTGACCTTTGTATCGGCCGTCTGGCGGGATACTTTAGGTCCTGGGTTAAAAAAAATGCCTTCATCGGACGAGCACTTCGACGGTCTCTCTGGATCGCACGATCCCTTCGATAATTCGGCCCGAATTCAGGTTCTCTACACGGATTCGTTGGTTAATCGCCCCGTCGGCGAGCGCTTTGCCCGACATCTTTATGTTAAGTCCGGCGGTCGTGACCGCCAGGGTCACCGTCTGGCCGCGCCGGACGACGTTGTCGGCCTTGATCAGGCCCGGCGCCAGCGCCCGGCCGGCAAGAATTGACGTTTTGAGCCGCTGACCGACCAGCGACCGCCGATCATCGATGTAGCCGCCGGTCATACCGGAAACGTCCCTCTGGTCGGCAACGAGATCACCGGCCTCCAGCACGTGACCCCGGGGCAGAGGGCGGCTTGCCACCCAGACGCGCTTCAGCACGCTGACCTCGACGGGCACGTAAACCGTCCAGGGTCGTGAGCCGTTGCACCGAACGCCAACGGTCGTGCGCGCGCCAACCCGGGTTCCGCGGCGGAGAAACGCTTCCAGGGCCTGGTCACATCGTGCCAGGCGCAGGCGGTCGTCCAGCATCCCGGCGCGCGCCGTGGTGGCCTTCTCGCCGTCGTCAAATCGGGCGGCGATGTACGATTCTGCAGTCGAGGCGATGTCCTCCACCGGCTGCCAGTCCGGACCCTCTTCCGCGGATGCATGGCCTGCAAAGGCAAGCGCGATCAGCGCGACCGCGATGGCGTCGGTATACCGTCGTTCGCAGCTTAAGAGCGTCAATTTCCGGGCGAATCCGCTGTCTTTCATGGGCATCGTTTTGCTCGCTGTCTGGGCATCTTGGGCCCTGTATCGCCGATGGTTAGGCGCTTTCGGCGCCATCTGAGGGCCTGCTCGGCCCGTCCCAACGGTTTTCCTGTTAATAGCTGATGCAAATGATGTGCCACATTCGGGCGGCCGCCGTCGATCCTGCCGCTTGCCGTGCAACAGATTGCCGATGGGGCGGCAAGGCATTGCCGCTTTTCCCCACCGTCTATTGTCGGCCGGCGGGCCGTAACCTTGAATTTGCTGCGCCGAAAAAAACTGGCACGAGCTTTGCATTGACCTTCGCAGGTTAATGACGCGCCCGAGGGGCGAAGCAGCAAGGCAATGGACCTGAACGTTTTTTCAACACATGAGCAGGCGCTGAAATTTCACGCGCGGCGCAACGAAGTGCTGACGGCAAACATCGCCAATGCCGATACGCCGAACTACAAGGCGCGCGACTACGACTTCGGCGAGATGCTGGCGAGCGCACGCGATGAGTCGCTTTCGCTCAGGAATACGAATGACAAACACCTGTCGACAGGCTCCGCAAACACCTACGGCACGGCGTCGAGTGATCTCAAGTACCGCATTCCGTTTCAGCCGTCGCTGGATGGAAACACGGTAGAGACCGATGTCGAGCAGGCGGCCTTTGCAGAGAACGCGCTTAAGTATCGTGCCTCGCTGCGCTTCCTCGACAGCTCGATTCGCACCATCAAATTCGCACTGCGAGGAGGTGAATAATGTCGCTGTTCCAGGTTTTTGATGTCGCCGGCAGCGCGATGAACGCGCAGTCGGTGCGCATGAACGTCACGTCCAGCAACCTGGCCAACGCCGGCAGCGTAAGCGGCGACCCTGAACAGGTCTACCGCGCAAGGCAGCCGGTTTTCTCGACCTTCCAGGATTCCCTGCGCCATGAATCCGGCGTCGCCGGTGTTCGCCTCGACGGCGTCATCGAGAGCTCTGCGCCGCTGGCGCAGCGTTACCAGCCCGATCATCCGGACGCCGACGCCGACGGCAACGTCTACGTATCGAACGTCAACACCGTCGAAGAGATGGTCAACATGATTTCGGCTTCGCGTTCCTACAAGAACAACGTAGAGATCATCAATACAACCAGGGACCTGCTGTCAGAGACCCTGTCAATTGGACGCTAGGACTGACCCATGCTTACGCCAACAGAACTATCCAACGCCGGCCTCGCAGCGCCTCAGCAGCAGCAGTCGCGCAGTGACCTCGGCCAGGAAGATTTCCTCACTCTGATGATTACGCAGTTCCAGAATCAGGATCCCTTCGAGCCGATGGACAACGGTGACTTCCTCGGTCAGCTGGCGCAGTTCAGCACGGTCAACGGCATCGAGTCCCTTAACGACTCCTTCTCTGGCCTGTCCGGGTCGCTGCTCGACGAGCAGGCGCTTCAGGCCTCGAACCTTGTCGGACGAAGCGTACTGGCGGTATCGGACCAGGGTTACTACGACGGTGACGCCTCACTCGAGGGAGCCGTCGAACTTGGCGCGAGCGTGAACAACGTTCAGATCGACATCACGGACGCCAGCGGCGAGCTGGTGCGTCGCCTCGATCTGGGGCAGCAGGCAAGCGGGCTCGTCAACTTCGGCTGGGACGGCCGGAACGCGGATGGCAAAGCCATGCCGCCGGGCGCCTACCGGGTCAGCGCCCGGGTTACCAGCGGCGCGCTGACCGAGAACGTCCCCACCCTGATCCGGGCGGACATCGAGTCCGTAACGCTCGGCCAGTTCGGTGGCCAGATGTCACTGAACCTCGACGGCGGCGCCAAGCTGTCGCTCGCGCAGATTTACCAGATTACCTAGAACTGAATTTCGGAAAGGAGAGAACAGGATGCCTTTTACAATTGCACTGAGTGGCCTGAACGCCGCATCAGCAGACCTTGGGGTAACGGCAAACAACATTGCCAACGTCAACACCAACGGCTTCAAGATGTCGCGCGCACAGTTCGCCGAAGTCTTCGCTGTCGGCACGCAGAGCGTCAGCTCCAGCGCCTCCGGCAGCGGTGTGCGCCTGTCGTCGATTGCCCAGCAGTTCACCCAGGGCAACATCGACTTCACGGATAATGCCCTCGATCTCGCGATCGGTGGTGAAGGCTTCTTCGTCCTCAACGACAACGGCGCGCGCCTGTACTCGCGGGCGGGAGCCTTCGGCGTGGACAACACCGGCTTCGTCGTCAACGCTCAGGGCGCCAGGCTGCAGGCCTATCCGTTTGCTGGCAGCGGGCTGTTCAATACCGGCACACCCGTCGATCTGCAGCTGACGACCGGCGCCAATCCGCCGTCGGCGACCACCCAGGCAGACTTCGGTATCAACCTGCCGGCCAACGCAGCGGTACCGGTGAATCCGGTATTCGACCCGGCCGATCCGAGCAGCTTCAATCACACGACGTCCGTAACGGTCTACGACTCCCTGGGTGCCGCCCAGACGGCAACCGTTTACTTTATTAAGGACGCGGCCGTGAACACCTGGAACACCGAGGTGCAGATCGGCGGCACTCCCGTTGCCGGCGCCGGCGCCGGCCAGATCGTCTTTAACCCGGATGGCAGCCTGGATACGCCGGCCGGTGGCCTGATTCCGCTTGCGCCCTACGATCCCGGTACCGGTGCGGATCCAATCACGATGTCGCTCGACTTCTCGTCAGCCACTCAGTTCGGCGACAATTTTGGCGTCAATTCCCTCTCTCAGGACGGCTTCACGACGGGCCGATTGACGGGCGTTAGTGTCGACGCGGAAGGCATTGTCTTCGCCCGCTTCACGAACGGCCAGTCGACCTCCCTCGGCAAACTGGCGCTGGCGAACTTCGTCAATCCGCAGGGTCTGCAGCAGCTTGGCGACACCGCCTGGGGCGAGTCCTTCCAGTCCGGTAGCGCGCTGCTCGGCGAGGCCGGTACGGCGTCATTCGGCAGCATCCAGTCCGGCGCCCTGGAGGCGTCGAACGTAGACCTCACAGCGCAGCTCGTGCAGATGATCACGGCGCAGCGAAACTTCCAGGCAAATGCCCAGATGATTTCGACCGCGGACACGGTAACCCAGACCGTGATCAACATCCGGTAAGCAAGGGCTAAGAGCGGAATAAAGCCATGGACGAGATGATCTATGTAGCGATGACCGGCGCGAAGCAAACCGAGTACGCGCAGGCCATCAATACGAACAACATCGCGAACGTATCGACGACCGGTTTTCGTGCTGACCTGCATTCTTTCAGCTCGAAACCGATCGACGGTCCGGGCGTCGGCGGCCGGGTCAACGCGGTCGTTGAGTCTTACGGCACGGATTTCGCTCAGGGTCCGATTACGAATACGGGCAGGCAGCTGGACATTGCGGTTGAAGGCCCGGGATTCATCGCCGTGCAGGCGCCCGATGGCAGCGAGGCTTACACCCGTGCCGGGGACCTGCGCATTGGCGCTGGAGGCCTGCTGCAAAACGCGGCTGGACACCTGGTCCTTGGTAACGGCGGTCGCGTAGCGATACCGCCGTACTCAAGCCTGCACATCGGCGGCGACGGCACGATCTCAATCCAGCCGATTGGCCAGGGCCCGGAGACGGTGAGCACCCTGGACCGCATCAAGCTGGTCAACGTCGACGTGGCCAATGTCGAGAAGGCGGCCGACGGGCTCTTCTATCTCGCGGACGGCGGCGTAGCCGAAGCGGATGGCAGCGTGACTGTGCAGTCCGGTGCGCTGGAGGGTAGCAACGTCAACATAGCAAGAACGCTCGTCAACATGATCGAACTCGCGCGCCAGTATGAGATGCAGGTGAACGTGATCAAGACCTCGGAAGAAAACGCCGACACCGCCGCGACGATGATGCGGTCGGGTTAGGCACCAGGAGAACACAATGACTCAGGCACTATGGGTAGCCAAGACCGGACTCGACGCACAGCAGATGCGGATGACGGTCGTATCCAACAACCTCGCTAACGTGAATACGACCGGCTTTAAACAGGGCCGCGCCGTATTCGAAGACCTGTTGTACCAGAACGTCCGGCAGTCCGGTGGGCAGAGCTCGCAGGACACGATACTGCCCTCGGGCCTGAGCTTGGGTACCGGCGTCCGAATCGTTGCAACAGAGAAACTGTTTACCCAGGGCAGCGTGCTGCAGACGGGCAATGCGATGGATGTCGCGATCAGCGGGCGCGGGTTCTTCCAGATTCTCAAGCCCGATGGTGAACTGGCCTATACCCGTGACGGCACGTTCCAGATCAACGACCAGGGCCAGATGGTGACGTCGAGCGGCTACATCGTGCAGCCGGGCATCACGATTCCCGATTCAGCCCAGAGCATCACGATCGGTACTGACGGAACGGTCTCGGTAAAACTCCCCGGACAGGCTGCTCCCACTCAGGTCGGCACGCTCGAAACCGTGGACTTCATCAACCCGGTTGGCCTGCAGGCTGTCGGTGAGAACCTTTACATCGAAACGGTGGCCAGCGGAACGGCACAGCCCGGTACGCCCGGACTGAATGGCCTCGGCACGCTCGTACAGGGCTCGCTCGAGAGTTCCAACGTCAACGTCGTTTCTGAACTGGTGAACATGATCGAGACGCAGCGAGCCTATGAGATGAACTCCAAGGCGATCACGACCAACGACCAGATGATGCAGTACCTCAATAATAACCTCTAGGCGCACCCCGCAATGAACTACCTCAGGACGACAATGGCAATACTGGCTAGCGGCCTGCTGGCTGCGTGCGGGAGCACGCCCACAGACGACATGCCGCCGCTCGATCCAATACCGATCCAGCCGGTGTTCGAAGCCTCGACCAGCGGCGCCATCTTTCGTGCCGGCACCGAGGTCCGCCTGTATGAGGATCTTCGCGCCGGGCGCGTCGGTGACATCCTGACGATACGCCTCATCGAACGTACCGACGCGAGCAAGAACTCGCAGACGCAGACGGCGAAGACGACGGCAGCAACCCTCGCTAACCCGACGGTCTTCGGTCGACCCATCACGAACAACGGCGACCCATTGTTCGGTGGCAGCATCGACAGCGATACGTCATTCGACGGCCAGGGCACGAGCAGCCAGAGCAACAGCCTGACCGGCGACATCACCGTGACCGTTATCGAGCGCCAGCCTAACGGCAACCTCATCGTGCAGGGCGAGAAGTGGCTGACGATTAATCAGGGTCGCGAATTCGTTCGCGTCACCGGAACCGTGCGACCGGCCGATATTGGCACCGACAACTCCGTGCTTTCGACCCGGATCGCCAATGCACAGATTGCCTACAGCGGCAAAGGCGTGCTCAACGACGCAAACCGCATGAGCATTCTCGCGCGCTTCTTTAACTCCATTCTTTACCCCTGAGCCAGGCGGAACGCAGCAATGAGCAACTTCACAAGACGAATAAACAAACCCTGGCTCGCCTTCGCGGCGCTGGGACTGCTGATCGCACAATCCGCCGCAGCAGAGAGGGTAAAAGACCTTGCGACCGTCGCCGGGGTACGTGACAACCAGCTGGTTGGTTACGGCCTGGTCGTCGGCCTGAACGGCACGGGCGACCAGACGGTACAGACGCCGTTTACGGTGCAGAGCATCATCAACATGCTGACGCAGTTCGGCATCCGGATACCGCCGGGCACCAACCTGCAGCTGAAGAACATTGCCGCCGTCACCGTGCAGGCCGACCTGCCGGCCTTCGCCAAACCGGGCCAGCGCCTGGACGTTACCGTGTCTTCGATCGGCAACGCCAAAAGCCTGCGCGGCGGCAGCCTGATCATGGCGCCGATGCGTGGTGCCGACGGCCAGGTTTACGCCGTGGCCCAGGGCAACCTCGTCGTCGGTGGCTTTGGTGCATCGGGCGCCGACGGGTCGCGGGTGACGGTCAACATCCCGAGCGCCGGTCGTATTCCGAACGGTGCTACCGTGGAGCGCGCGGTTAACAACGATTTCCTGACGCGGCAGAACCTGACCCTCAACCTGAACACGGCTGATTTCACAACGGCGACCCGGCTTGCCGCACAGATCAACGGCACGATGGGCGACGGAACCGCGGTCGCGATTGACTCGGTGTCTGTTAGCGTCCGCGCCCCGCTGGACGCCTCTCAGCGTACGGCGTTTGTCGCAGCGCTCGAGAGCCTGGAGATTGAGCCGGGCCCGGTCGCAGCCCGAGTCATCGTCAACTCGCGAACGGGCACCGTCGTCATCGGCGACAACGTTCGGGTCTTCCCGGCCGCCGTGGCCCACGGCTCACTGGTCGTGACGATCAGCGAGTCACCGTTTGTGAGTCAGCCGCTTGCGCCGTTCGGCAGAGTTGGTGAGACCGTTGCCGGGACCGACTCTGACGTGGAGATCACCGAGGAAGAGGCGAGCATGTTCCTGTTCGAGCCCGGCACCAGCCTCGACGAGATAGTGCAGGCCGTCAATCGAGTCGGTGCGGCGCCTGGTGACCTCGTGGCGATACTCGAAGCGCTTAAACAGGCTGGCGCGCTGCGCGCTGAACTGGTCGTCATCTAGCGACGAGTCATGACGGCGGCAATCACAGATTTTACCCAGTACGCGGATCTCAGGCTCGCTGCGGACAGTCGCGACCCCGAAGTTCTTCGTGAGGTGGCGGGCCAGTTCGAGGCGCTGTTCCTGCAGTCCATGCTCGAAAGCATGCGCGAGGCGTCGCTTGGTGACCCGCTGTTCGGCGAAAGTGACCAGCACGAAATGTATCGCGGCATGCTCGATCAACAGCTCGCCGCGGAACTGGCGACGGGTAAGGGTATCGGGCTCGCCGACATGATTGTTCGTCAGCTGGGCGGAGGGAACGATACCTCTAACGGTCAACAGTTACCGGAAGGCGACCTCGCGGCAGGCGCCGCTGGCAGCTCGCGATGGTTCCCGGTTCCCAGCCGCGATCAGTGGACCGGCCCATTGCTGCCGGTCTATCGCGACGGCAGCAGTCCGGTTGACGCCACACCGCCAACAGGCGCTACCGCAGACCTTGGCGACGCCGATTCGGAAACCCGATACGGCTGGGCAGATCCGGCAAGCTTCGCCCGCGACGTCTGGCCCCACGCGCAACGCGTCGCGAGCCGCCTTAACGTCGCGCCTGAAGCGGTTATGGCCCAGGCGGCGCTCGAGACCGGCTGGGGAAGGCACGTCATGCCTGGCGACGACGGTGCTATCAGTAACAACCTGTTCGGCATCAAGGCGGGTGCCGGCTGGGATGGCGACAGCGTTGCCCGTCGAACGCTCGAGTTTGACGGCGGCGTACCGCACCAGGAAGTGGCGCGATTTCGAACCTATGACGACGTGGCCGACAGCTTTGATGACTACGCGGCATTTCTTGCCGACAACCCGCGCTACAAGCGTGTGCTGGACAAGGGCGCTGACGTAGACGGGTTCGCCCAGGCCATCGCCGATTCCGGCTATGCCACCGATCCGAACTACGCCGACAAGATTTCGCGCGTTGCGAACGGCGACCTGATGCACGAGGTGCTGGCGCCGCTAAAGAACGCGTCCGTATCGCCGACAAGGAACTGAGGGAACCGCGATGCCTGATCTTCTGAATACCAGCCTCACCGGAATGCTCGCATTCCAGCGGGCGCTGAACGTCACCGGCAACAACATTGCTAATGCAAACACGCCGGGGTACTCACGGCAGGTCGCCGAATTCTCGACGCGCATAAGCTCGGGCTCTGGTATTGGAGCCGTGGGCGGCGGCACCCAGATTACGACGGTCAAACGCATCTACGACAACATTCTCGGTCAACAGCTGCAGAGCTCGGCGACCGGGCTTGCACGTCTGGATACGCTGAATGATCTTGCCGGCCGCGTTGATACCCTGCTGGCCGACGCCGATACCGGGCTGAACAGCGGACTGCAGTCATTTTTCAATGCGGTACAGGATCTGGCGAACGACCCGGCATCGATCCCGACGCGACAGGCGCTTATTGGCGAAGCAAACGCCATTGCCAGCCGTTTCGGTGCGCTGAGCGACCAGCTCAGCGATCTGGATGGTGAGGTCAATCAGCGCCTCGGCTATTCCGTCGCAACGATCAACCAGCTGGCGCAGGCCGTCGCCGACGTCAATGACAAGATCGCGCTGGCGGGCTCAGCCGGCCAACCGCCCAACGATCTCCTCGATGAGCGCGACCGACTGATCCTCAGCCTGTCCGAAGAGG
>CAZFVT010000066.1:0-12135 GCA_964522355.1 uncultured Woeseiaceae bacterium
CACGGCCTTGGCAATCATTTCGTCATCGTCGATGGTCGGGTCGAATCGTATCGGCCGGACGAGGCGACGATTGTTCGTCTGTGTGATCCCCGCTTCGGCATCGGCGCGGACCAGCTCGTCGTTCTCGAGCCGCCATCCGCGGAAGGCGCAGACGTTTTCATGCGGCTCTACAACGTCGACGGGCGAGAGGTTGAGGCCTGCGGCAATGCGACCCGCTGCGTCGCCTGGCTGCTGCTCGAAGAGCAGGGCGCAGATTCGGTCGTGGTCGAGACGCTTGCTGGCACGCTCGACTGCGAGCGAAGTGGCGACCACCGGGTGACCTGCGACCTGGGTGTCGTCAGCGGCGACTGGCAGACCATACCCATGGCTGAAAAGACCGATACGCTGAAGGTCGACGTCCCGGAGCTGGGTCTTGAATCGGGCGTGGCGGTCAACGTCGGCAACCCTCATATCGTGTTCTTCGTCGACGACCTGGAAGCCCTCGACATCGAGACGCTGGCGGTGAGCCTTCAGTCCAACCCGATGTTCCCGGAAAGTGTCAACGTGAGCTTTGCGGAAGTGCATGGACCTGACCGCATCTTGCTCATCGTCTACGAGCGCGGCGCCGGCTTTACCCTGGCCTGCGGCACGGGCGCGAGTGCAGCTACCTGGGCGGCCCGGCAGCGAGGGCTGGTTGAAGACGGGGAGGTCACCGTCACGCTGCCGGGCGGTGACGTGCAGATCGAGATCGCCAGCGTTGACGATGAGTACCATGCCGTCATGACCGGGCCCGTGGCCTTTGCGTTTCGCGGCGAACTGTAGGCACGGCCAAACACTTGAACTTCTAACAGGGGAAACCATGAGCGTAAGAATCCTGTTTTCGACGGCACTCCTGCTGGCCGTCACGGGCTGCGGCGGGGATCCGGGAGAAGCCGTAGACGAACTGTTTGCCGCTTACGACGACCCGTCGCTACCCGGTGCGGCGGTGCTGGTTATCAAGGACGGTCAGAAGGTGCTGACAAAGACCTATGGCGTTGTCGACATCGCGACCAAGCAGCCGGTGACCTCGGCCAGCAACTTTCGACTGGCGTCGATCACCAAGCAATTCACCGCCATGGCGATCCTGATGCTCGTCGAAGAGGGCAAGCTGGCGCTGGACACGACCCTGGGTGCGCTCTATCCCGAGGCCAACGAATACGCGAGAAATTTCACGATCCAGCAGATTCTTCGCCACCAGACCGGCATGCCGGATTACGAACCCATGGTGCCTGCCGACGGTGAGCAGGCGCATGACGATGACGTTCTTGCCCTGATGCTGAACGCCGAGGAAGCCTACTTCCCTGCCGGTAGCGAATACCGCTACAGCAACTCGGGTTATGCCGTACTCGCAATGATCGTTGAGAAGCAGTCCGGCATGAGCTTCGCCGAGTTTCTCGACAGCCGAATCTTTACCCCGCTGGGTATGGACGGCACGGTCGCTTTCGTTAAGGACGTGACCACGGTCGACAATCGCGCCTATGGCTACACGGTGACCGAGGCCGGCGTCGAGTTCACCGACCAGAGCGCCTGGAGCGCGGTCCTTGGCGACGGCGGCGTCTACAGCTCGCTGGATGATCTCTACACCTGGGACCAGTCTCTGTACCGCGACGAGCTGATTTCGCCTGCGCTCAAGGCAGAGATGTTTACGCCAACGCTTGAATACTATGGCTATGGCTGGCGCATTGACGAGTTCGACGGCAGCCTGCGGCAGCGCCACTCCGGTTCGACCTCCGGATTCCGCAACTACATTCAGCGCATGCCCGACGAGAAGCTGACGGTGATTGTGCTGACGAACCGCGCGGAGCCGGATGTCAGGGGGCTGGGAGAAGAGGTTGCCCGGCTGTTCCTGTAACGGGACGCCGCTTTACCCATGTTGCACCCGAGGATCGTCTCCGGCGACGCCGCCATTGAGAAAGCCTGCTTAGCGCTGGCGGCCGGACGTCTGGTCGGTATGCCGACCGAAACCGTCTATGGCCTCGCGGCCGACGCCGCCGACCCGGAGGCGGTGGCGCGGTTGTATGCCGCCAAGGGACGTCCGTCGTTTAATCCTCTGATCGCCCACGTGGCTTTTATCGACATGGCCGGGACAGAAGGGCAGCTGGACGAGCGGACACAGGCGCTGGCGGCACGCTTCTGGCCCGGACCGCTGACGATGGTCGTGCCGGTCCATCCCGAAGGCACGAGTGCTGAATTGGCCAGAGCTGGGCTTGAGACATTGGGATTACGGGTGCCGGCACATCCGGTCGCACAGGCCTTGCTGCAGGCCTATGGCCGACCGGTGGTTGCGCCGTCGGCCAACCCATCGGGACGACTCAGTCCGACAAGCGCGTCGGACGTCGCCGAGGCCTTCGGCCAGGAAGTGGATCTTGTGGTCGAGGGCGGCCGCTGCGAAGCCGGGATCGAGTCGACGATCATCTCGCTGCTGCCCGACGAGCCCCCGCGGCTGCTGCGACCCGGCGCGATTGCTGCGGAGGATATTGAAGCGGTGGTCGGCAAGCTCGAAGACGCAGAGCCGGGCGAGATCAGCGCACCCGGGCAGCTATCGTCACACTACGCACCCAACGCGGAGATTCGGCTCAACGCTACGGAATTCAGCGCCGATGAAGTCCCGCTCGGTTTCGGGCCGGAGGCGCCGGAAGGTGCGCTGAACCTGTCATCGGCTGGCGATACCGTCGAGGCGGCGGCCAACCTCTACCAGTACCTTCGTGAACTGGATGCGACCGGTGCGAGGCGAATCGCAGTGATGCCGATTCCCGAGACCGGTCTGGGACTGGCGATCAATGATCGCCTGTCACGCGCGGCAGCCCCGCGACCCGACGGTGAGCCTACCCTGCACTAGGCGTCGATACCGGCCCCCAAGTCCGCTGAAGCGCTAACCCCACTCCTGGACTCGATAAACAACATCGCCGCCGGCCTTTAGTCTCCAGCCTGTGATTGGGTTGCGGTGATATGGCCCGGAACCTGCTCCGCGAGCGTCAATGAAGGCCTTGAGTGTTGGCTGCACATAGCCGGTTTCGTCGACCGCCCGGCTGAGAATGACCGTTTCCTTTCCATCCCATTTGAAGAGATGCCGAAATCTCGTGTGCGCCTTGGGCAGGACCGGCCCCTGCAAGGAGGCCGCCTGCCAGGTCTTGCCGTCGTCGGTGCTCACCTCGGCGCGGGCGATGCGGCCACGCCCGGTCCAGGCGATGCCCTGGATTTCGATCCAGCCCTTCTCGACCGTGTCCGGATAGTTGGGATAGGTGATCACGGATCTTGCGTCCATGGTCAGGCTGAACTGGCGAGAGACACCACCTTTAACCGGTTCCGTGTATTTCGAGGTCTCTTCGCGCGTCATGAATGGACGGTCGGAGAACTCGATGCGTCGCAGCCACTTGACCGAGGTGTTGCCCTCACAGCCCGGGTTGAGGAGGCGTATGGGGTAACCGTTCTCCGGCCGTACCGCTTCACCGTTCTGGGCGTAGACAATCATTGCCTCGTCCCACAGTGCCTTCGGGATGCTGCGGGTCATGACGGCGGCGTCGGCGCCCTCGGCGAGAAACCAGCTTGATTCCCGGCTGACGCCCACTTCACGCGCGAGCGTTGACAGCATCACGCCGGTCCATTCGCTCTGGCTGGTCATGCCGCAGACGGCCTGTGCGTTCGCTTCTTCCGTGGCATCGATCAGCAGGTTGCCTGAGCATTCCACGAAACAGATTCGGCTGACTGCCGGAAATCGCTTCAGGTCCGACATTGAGTAGGTCATCGGACGTTCGACCATGCCGTGCACGACCAGCTTGTGGCGTTCCGGGTCAATCGTCGGCACGCCGGCGTGGTGGCGTTCGAAGTGCATATCCGCCGGCGTAATGGTGCCGTGCAGTCGATCCAGCGGAGTCTTCGACGAGGTGCCCGAGAAGGCCGCCAGCCGCTTGGTCGTCTCGAACGGCGAGCGTCCGCCGATTTCGCTGGACCACGATCCCAACACGCGAGTGGGGTCGTCGGGCGCGTAAGGGCGCTCGCCGCCCGACACCTGTACTTCCTGGCCGCTTACGGTCTTCGCCAACACCGTGCCGGCGGCACCGGCCATGCCAACCAGCGCGCTGCGGCGGGTCAGCTTGCCGTTGTCTTTGGGTTTGTCCGAGTTCTCAGACATCAGTGCACCTCGCTGTAATTCTGTCGATCGTCAGGCACGAACCGGTCCCTGGCCGGCATGCGAATATCCGCCAGCGCTTCCCTGTCCAACACAGTGTCCTCATCGACGATGTGGTTCAGGAACAGCAGGTAGGCGGTAACAGAGTACACCTGATCGTTGTTCAGTGAGCCCGGCATGTTCATCGGCATGCTGCGACGAATGTAGTCATAGAGCGTCGTCGCGTAAGGCCAGTAGTTGCCAATCGTTCGATGCTGCCAGGTATCAATATCGGCGGCGTCCGGATAGGGCTCATCGGGAGAGTGGACGACGAGGCGGTCGTTCGGACCTTCTTTGCCGGTTGCGCCGTGGCAGAACGCACACTGCGCCTGGTACAGGGCCTTGCCGTCCGAAACGCTGCCGCTGCCTTCGGGCAGTCCTTCACCGTCAGGCGACACGTCGATATTCCAGGCGGCGATCTCCGCATCGGTCGCGGGTCGACCGAAACCGAACTCCTGAGCGAACGCGCCACCGCAGAGGAGACAAACCGTCAGGATGGAGATTGCTCTTGGTATTCGATGTTGCGCCATGTTCGTTTCCTGTTTCTCACCGGATCGCCAGCATACAGCCCGCTTCGAGGCCACTCCGTCCTGGCGACGACCATTGCTGCAGGCTGTCGGCAGCCATCCTACCTCAATTGGCCGGCCTCACCCGTTCCGGCAGTGGTGATCCAATGGCCTTTCCGTGGTCTTCCTTATCTGTGCCTGAAAGCCCTGCAGCGGCACACCGGCTGGCTGCCCGCGAACAACTCGTCTTGTCCTGTTTGGAACAGGTCCGAAGTGTGACTCCCGTTTGCTCCAAAAGCCCGAGGACAGGGCCTTTGCGGCGCAACCCGGCGGCGAAAGTTGACCTGCGTCTCACTCTTGCCACGCCAAAATGACGATTGGGCATAGTCCGCTGTATATAAATTGACTGGGAAATAGTGAGCATTCCGGCAATGAGCAAGAGCTCGGTGGATGTAGGGTCTGGCCTGGCGGAGGAGTTGGCAGACGCTTCGCAGCAGGATCCTCAACCGAACAGCCTGTTTGGCACGCGCTTCATGCGCGGCGAAAAGCCAGTATCGGCCTCACCGGTCGATGGCCACACCGTGCTCGTCGTCGGTGGCGACAGCCGGGTTGCCGAAGTCCTGCAGGCACCCGAGTCCGTCGGCGCATCGGGCTCGACCGACCTGATTGACATTCCCATCGATGACCTCTGGCCCGGGGAACCCGAGGATCGTCTCCTGACCCACGTGCGGCGCGCCCTTCGCAGCCGCCAGGTGCAGAGCGCCGAATACGGCCAGGGCTCTGACGACAGCTTCAACGACTTCGTATTCATTCCCTATGGCCGAGACCGGGTCATCGTCGTCGCCCGGGATGTCTCCGGCCGCAAGACCGAATTCTCGCGCATCGAGCGGCTCGCCTACGTCGATGACATTACCAAGTTGCCAAATCGGCAATACCTTATTGAAGAGCTATCTCGCTGCACCGAGCTTTTGCGCCTCAGGGAAGGCCGCGCGGCTGTGTTGTGCTTCGACGTAAGCCGGGCCGATGTCGAGGCGTCCAGAGGTTCCTCGAGTCGTCACAATGCAATCCTGGTCGAGCTGGCGGCGCGAATGGTGCACGAACTCCGCGGCGTGAATTCGCCGGAGGTTGATGAGTACGAGCGCTACACGGTGGCGGCGCGCACCGAGTACGGCCAGTTTTGCGTTGTCCTGCCTGCGATCGAAAGCGGTTCTGACGCTGAAAGCGTTACGCAGCGGTTGATAGACACGCTTCAACAACCGATCCGGCTGCCGAACGGCGACGTCAAGGTGACGGTTCGGGCCGGTATTTCGCTGTTTCCCCAGGACGGCACCGATTCGGAGACCCTGTTTGATAACGCGGTTGCCGCCATGGAGGACGCCAAGAACAACAGCGCGGTGCCCTACAAATTCCACTCCGGCACGGTGCGGATGCGGGCGCTGCAGCGGCAGGACCTGCAGCTCGAGCTGCGGAAGGCGCTCGACAATGACGAATTCGGCGTCGAGTTCCTGCCGATCGTGGCCGCCGAAAACCGCGAGGTTCGGGCCGTGGAGGCGCTGCTTCGCTGGCCGGAGAACGCCTTCGGCGCCCAGTCGATCAAGAAAGTCATTTCCATTGCCGAGAACACCGGGCTGATTCTGCCCATTGGCGACTGGGTCCTGCGAAAGAGCTGCGAGGCCCTGAGGCAATGGCACGAAAAGGGACGGTCGAATCTCAGGATATCCGTAAACATGTCGGTACAGGAATTCTCTAGAGAGGACCTGCCCAATCGCGTCTCAGCGATACTGCAGGAGCACGCGATCGACCCGCGTTTCCTCGACATCGAGATCACCGAATATTCGCTGTTCCGGGACGCGATGAAGGGCTACGCGATGTGTTCGGGTCTCAAGCAGATTGGTGTGGGTATCGTCGTCGACGACTACGGCACCGGTGCCTGTTCGCTGGCGCACGTCGCCCGAAGCCCGGTTGACGCCATCAAGATTGATCAAAGCTTTGTCTCCAACGCGATGCACGACGTAACGGATTCCGCCGCCTGTGCTGCTATCGCCGCGATGGCTGCGAGTCTTGGCAAACGCATCATCGCTGAGGGCGTAGAGACCGACGAGCTGGCTACCATGCTGACGAAACATGGCTGCGACGAACTGCAGGGCTTCGGCATCTGCCGCCCGGGTGCCATCGAGGAAATTGATCAGTTTCTGGGCGGAGATTCCGGCGCATGAGCGATGACACGTCCAGATCGCGGGCGATGCTCGTCGATCCGAATCTCGACCTGACCCAGACCATTCGTCGTTTGCAGTTGCCAAACGACATGTTCGGCAAGTCCCAGGAGCAAAGCCACGCCTCGCACAAGGCGCTACTGATTTGTCGGGACTCTGAAATCACAAAATGGGGTCGTCGCTGGCTTGAGCGCGAAGGCGCCGATGTTGCGATCAGCGACGATCCGGTCGTCTGGCAGTCACTGGTCAAATCCGTCAGGCCGGACGTCATTGTCGCTGAGTCCGGGCTGAACGGGCCGGGTGGAAGGCCGCTGATCAAGGACCTCTCGGAAGCGCCCGATTTCAATACACCGGTTATCGCCCTGACGGCGAACGCCCGGGAATTGAAGTCCGCCCTGGAGTGCCGGGTCTTCGATATCGTCCGTCGGCCCTACGAGTGGCAGCTTCTTGGCCGCCGGGCAAAGACGGCGTCGAGCTTGAACGGCCTGGAAGGCAAACTCTCGAAGGCTCGGGAATCCGCAACCGCTGCTCTCGACGTTGCCGAACGAGCGCGTATGCAGCTGCGGAGTCACCAGTCGTTCGAGCCGCTGACCGGATTACCCAACAAGAAAAAATTCATCGATCTCCTGAAGCGCGGCATGCAGGCCGCCGATCGGGACGGCAACGTCATGGCCGTCTTTGTGGTCGGCTTCAATCGCTTCCGGCTTGTCGTCGAAGCGCTCGGTCAGGAAAGTGCCGACCTGGTTCTCACTGAGATCGGCAAGAAAATCAGCGAGTGCCTGCAGGAGGTTGGCAGTCTCCAGACCAGCACCAAGGGCCTAAGGACATCGGCGGCCGCAAACATCGACCAGGCGCGGTTCGCCATCATGCTGACCTGTTCCGGGGACCAGGACGAGCTAACGTCGCTGCAGCAGGAGCTTGTGGAGCAGTTCTCCCGGCCGGTGCAAATCGCCGGCCAGACCGTGTACCTGTCTGCCTGCATTGGCGTCGCGCTTTATCCGGAAGACGCGAACGACGTGGACAGCCTGCTGCAGCGTGCCGATAACGCCATGCGGGATGCTCAGAGCCGTGGCGGCGGTTTCAAGTTCTACTGCACGGAAACCGACGCGGCCGCTGCGCGGAAACTCAGGCTCGAGCACCTCTTGCACGAAGCGCTGAGTGAGTCTCAGCTCTCTCTGGCCTATCAGCCGCTGGTCGATGCCCAGTCCGGCAACGTGGTAGCCGCTGAGGCGCTGCTGCGGTGGGAACAGAGTGACGGCTCCTTTATTTCGCCGGCCGAGTTCGTCCCCGTCGCCGAAGAGTCCGGGCTCATGATCCGCGTCGGCGAGTTCGTGCTCGATCAGGCCTGTCGGCAGCTGCGCGATTGGCATGCAGCAGGAGTCGCCGTGCCGCGGATGTGCGTCAACGTGTCCAAGGCGCAGCTAATTCCCGGGCAGTTCGCCCAGACCGTACGCCGGGCGCTCGAAACGCATCGAATCGAACCGGGCAGCCTGGAGATTGAGCTCAATGAGCGCGGCGTGCTATCCGGCAGTGACGACATCCTGAGCCAGCTGCATGAGATCAAGAGGCTCGGCGTACGCCTGTCCATCGATGATTTCGGTACCGGCGATTCGGCGATCGCCTATCTCAGGGAGCTGCCGGTAGACGTCCTGAAGATTGACCGTTCATACGTCAACGGCATGACCGACGACACGAAGGATGCAGCCATTGTCTCAGCCATGATTGCCCTGGGCCACAGCCTCGATCTTGAGATCGTCGCCGAGGGCGTCGAGACACGCGAACAGCTCGAGGCCCTGCGCGAGCTGGGCTGCGATCAGCTGCAGGGCTTCTTCCTGTCCCAGCCGGTCGATCAAAGAATTTTCGAAGCGTTGGTCAAACGATAATAAAAACAATTAGTTAGAGGATTTTACCGCGACGTTATGAGAACCACGTCACGGTTTTTTCGCAAGTCGCGTTGCGCTGCTTCCGGGTAATCCCGGCCCCCATCCTGCCTAATGCATCCTCGGAATAAGGACAGAGGGATAGAGCCGTGCAGACAAGGCTATTGGGGTGGGCAGCGTGAACGCTCGTACCCGGACTCACCGACTAAACGACAAGCCGCTGACTCGCGCCACCGCGTGTCTGGCGGCGCTAGTCTGCCTCTGCGGCAGCGCTGCTGCGCTGGCCGATTCTGGCAAATACCACCCGATGCGCTTCGATCAGGTCACGCAGGACGATGGCCTCTCGCAGAGCAATATCTTCTCGATTCTCCAGGATTCGAGCGGCTTCATGTGGTTCGGCACCGAGAACGGTCTGAATCGCTACGACGGCTACGAATTCCAGGTCTTCAAGCGCGAACGGGGCAACCCGGAAGCGCTCCTTAGCGACTACGTCTACGACATCGCCGAAAGCGAGGACGGCTCGCTTTGGGTCGCAACCAACGGCGGCGGACTCGCTCTCATGGACCGCGACCGCGCGACCTTCCAGACCTTCCGACATGATCCTGCCGACGACAGCAGCCTTGCCAGTAACGTTATTCGCTCGCTCCATGTCGATGACGACGGTTCCGTCTGGGTTGGCACGTTGGGCGCCGGTGTCGATCGATTCGACCCGAAGACCGGCACGGCCCAAAACTACACCCTGGGTGAGACGACGGACCCGAGCCGCGACGTCAACGAAGTATTCGAACTTTATCGCGACCACGAAGGCACGCTCTGGGCGGGCACGAACGATGGCCTGGTTGCCATCGACGTTAAGAGCGGCAACGTGCAGCATTTCCAGCACGTCAGCGACGATGCAGGCAGCCTGAGTGGCCATCGGGTTCGCGCCATCCTGGAAGATATCGAGGGCCAGCTTTGGGTAGGCACCTATGCCAGCGGCCTGAATCGCCTTGACCGCGACAGCGGCACCTTCGAACGGTTTGGCCACCAGGAAGAGCTGGCTTCATCCCTCTCGGGCGATCGGGTAACAAGCCTTTTTCAGGACAACGACGACCGGCTGTGGGTAGGCACCTACAGCGGCCTTAATCTTTACGACCGCGAGAGCAACGGCTTCGTCCGCTACGAAAACGACAGCCGCGACGCCAACAGCTTGGGCGGCGACAAAGTCACAACAATGTTCCAGGACCGCAGCGGTATTCTCTGGGTCGGTACCCGCAACAACGGACTTAGCAAGTGGAATCCGCGCACCTGGTCTTACGGCCTCGAGGACGCGCGCGATCTGACGGCGGCGGGCGACAGTGAGCCCAACGTTACGTCCTTCGTCGAAGTCGGCAATACGCTCTGGATAGGCACGTTCGGCGATGGACTGCATGCCGTCGATCGCAATACGGGCGAGACCACGACCTGGCGCCACGACGCCGCTGAGGCCAACTCGATCAGCGACGACCGCGTTATGAGCCTCGCACTGGACGGCGCCGGCCATCTCTGGATTGGCACCATGACCGGAGGCCTCGATCGGCTTGCCCTGTCATCAGGCGAGATCACCAACTTCCGCCACGATGAGTCGGACCCGACGAGCCTGTCGGCCAACGGCATCATGGCGATCTTTGCCGACAGTGCAGGCCAGGTCTGGGCCGGGACCTACGGTGGTGGCGCCAGCCGCTTCGATCCGTCAACCGGTGAATTCACCCGGTTCGTGCCGTCGGCAGACGACGCCAGCGCGATCAGCAGCAACCGTGTCCGGGCGTTTGCCGAGGATTCGGCCGGCAACATCTGGATCGGCACCGACGCCGGTGGTCTCAACCTCTTTAACGCGGAATCCGGCACGTTCACGCATTTCCGCCACGATCCCTTTGACCCCACGACCCTCGCTGACGACACGATCTACTCGCTGACCGTCGATGCCAGGGACACCGTCTGGGTCGGAACGCAAGGCGGCGGTCTGGATCGCGTCGTCGGTAGCGCTTCGAAGCCGGAGAGCATCGAGTTCGCCAACCTCTCTCAGGCAGACGGCCTCTCCAACGACGTGGTTTACGGCGTTCTCGTCGACAACGCCGGTGCCGTGTGGGCCAGCACCAACTACGGCATCAGCCGCTTTGAGCCTGGCTCCGGCAAGTTCCGCAACCTGCATCGTCGCGATGGACTGCAGTCCGAAGAGTTCAACTCGGGTGCCTATTACAAGAGCGCTGCCGGCGAGCTCTTCTTTGGCGGGCCGAACGGCTACAACGCCTTTGATCCGGTTGATGTGCAGATCAGTCAGGCCATCCCGCTGATCGCCCTGACCGCTATTACTGGCGGCAAGGATCCGATCAAGGCCGGCAATCCGAACGACGAAGGCGGTATCGAGCTCAGCCATAAAGACGACACCGTCAACTTTGAATTCGCCGCGCTGGATTTCACCGACTCGGCAAAAAACCAGTATCGCTACAAGCTCGAAGGCTTTGACCAGGACTGGATCGAGCTTGGCAACCGCCGCATCGTCACCTACACGGACCTGAATGACGGCCAGTACCTGCTGCGCGTCCAGGCGGCCAATGCGGACGGCGTCTGGAACGAAGTGGGCATGACTCTCCCCGTGAAGGTCTCACCGGCACCCTGGGACACCTGGTGGGCTTATCTCGGCTACGCCGCGATGCTCGTCCAGCTCGGTGTGTTCCTGTGGCTTGGCCATAACCGGAAGATCAAGCGCGAAGAAGAATACTCCTCTCGCCTGGAGCAGGAAGTCCGCGAACGTACGCAGAAACTGCTCGAGAGCAACAACCAGCTGAAGAAGCTTAACGGCGCGCTGCAGGAGAGCAGCCTGAGCGACCCGCTCACCGGGTTGCGCAACCGACGCTTCGTATTCGAGGAAGTCTCGCGGGATCTTGACGTCATTCGTCGCAAGCTGGCGGATCAGGACCGGGGCCACGACCCGAGAAAGAACTCCGACCTGGTGTTCATGATGATCGACCTCGATAACTTCAAGCCGATCAATGACACCTACGGTCACGCTGCTGGCGACCAGATGCTGCTGGAGGTGCGCGACGTGCTGCTTGGCACCTGCCGCAAATCGGACTTCGTTATCCGCTGGGGCGGCGACGAGTTTGTCGTGATCGCCAAACAGGCCAAGGAAGGCGAATCCGAAGCGCTTGCCGAGCGCATCCGCTCCAAGATTGCCGAACACAGCTTCCTGCTCGCCGATGGCCAGATCGTTCGCACGACCTGCTCTATCGGTTTCGCTGCCTACCCGCTGCATCGCGGCCAGGCGGAGGACGCTGATCTCGACGCGATCCTGGTGATGGCCGACAGCCTGATGTACGAGGCGAAACGCC
>CAZFVT010000067.1:0-12115 GCA_964522355.1 uncultured Woeseiaceae bacterium
CGAAGTCGCCCCGGTAGGCCTGCCGGGTGCCGGTGACGATGATGTTCTCAACTTCTGAGTTGTCCGCGCCCGCAGACTGGGCGGTTGCGGCGTTGGCCCACAGAAAGGCGATCGATGCGCCCGCCAGAAGCGGCGCACTTAATGCGATTTTCATGAATGTCCCCTGACGGAATCGACAAAGGCGGGCGGTCCGAACTGCCCGAGCGATATCAATCCTTTGTAAAAATGTTCAGATTTATTGGTTTCGTGGACCAGGCCGCAGGATTGCTCGAAGCCGCCTCGTCGGGTGTGATGTTACAACATCACAGAGTTTTCGGGAATCTTTGCTCGAATATTCGCGCCGGGCGCATGGGAAAGCCGTCGCCCGTTCGGACAAGGAGCCCGGGAGCTGACATTTGGTATCGTAGTTACAGCCGTTCTCGGCGTTCACTGGCGGCGTATCGCCGCCTGGAGATTCCGTTCATGCCCATCAGGACAGTTCTAATCGCCGTCATAGGCGCTGCCGTGCTCACGCCCGGGCTCGCCATGGCTCACCATTCCCGCGCAGAATTCTCCGAAGAGGTGACCGAACTCAAAGGAAAACTCACGCGCGTCATCTGGAGAAATCCTCACGCCGGACTCGATGTCGAGGTGACCAACGAGGACGGCACGACCGAAACGTGGCGTATCGAGACGTTTGCGAGCCCGAACCTGTTCGGCCGCATGGGGGTCAGGAAAGAGCACTTTGTGGTGGGCGAACAGATCGTTATCGCCGGCAGTGTGTCGACGAGACGGCCCAACTACATGCTCGGGCTGAACGCGCTGTTTGAGAACGGGTCCGAGGCCGTCATGTCCGCGACCATTGGGCCTCGCTGGTCCGACTCTCACGTCGGTGGATCGGACCAGGCCGTCGTCGATCTCGGTCGCAAGGTCGATGCGAGGGCAGAGAACAAAAAGCTGTTCCGGGTCTGGAGCATCGCGGGCCGCGCTGGTGCCAGTCGCCACATGCCGTATTCGGATGTCGCCAGGGAACAGATTGCCGCTTTCGATCCGGTCACCGCGCCCGTCGCGCGATGCGAGGCGCCAGGGATGCCGATCCATATGACTCAGCCGCTGTCGATGGTGATCGAAGACCAGGGTGACAGCATAAAGCTGACGACCGAGTACTTTGGCATCGAGCGCACTATCCACACAGGCGAGGATCTGCCGGATCCGTCAAGCGTTGAGCCCAGTGACCTGGGCTACTCGGTAGGGCACTGGCAGGACGAACAGACGTTTGTGGTCGAGACCAGCCGTGTCAGCTACCCCTACATTCGCAACAACGGCGCGCGACAGTCGGGCGTACGCACCAAGGAGTACTTCCGGCTGAGCGAGGACCAGACCGAGTTACGCTACCGCATAGAGATCGAAGACGACGTAGCGTTGACTGACACCGGTCACTACGAACGGCTATTCGTGGCCCTGGGCGCTGAGTTTATCGAACTGGACTGCACGATCTTCTAGATCCTGGTCCGGCAGTGGTCGCTGCCGACCTGTTCGACACTCGAAGGACGAGGCGTCAGCGACTGACGTCGAGGGTCAAAAGCAGCCGTGCGTCGCCGGCGTCGACAGCCGGGGACCGATGTACGAGGCCGGCATTTTCATTGCCGTCCCACAGTTCGCCTTTCAGCAACGCGACTTCGCCAGAGCCGAGCTGCCGGATATCGTCAGGCTTGGCGAAGAGACCGGACTCACTGTCCGGCAGACCGTTGCTGCCCACTCCAAGCTTCGACCGATCGACAGCGTCGTGCGGCAGCCATTCCGTGCCGTTGCCCAGGTACGTGGTTACCAGGCGGCAAGGGACCCGGTCGACGTGGAACTTCGGGCACATCGCGGCGTCCAGCACCCCAAGACGAAGCCCTGCACGGGGCACGTCGAGCAGGTAGCAGAACATTTCGACCAGCGCGGCGATATCGTTGCTTAGCGCGCAATCAAGCGATGTGCCAAGCGATTCGCTGACGCTGGCGAGGGCGTCTTCCGCTGAAAGTGTGATGGACAGTTTGAAAGACTTATCAGACGCCACCAGTCGTGCGACCGACTTCTCGACGTCGGAGGACAGGCCACGCTCCCAGATAGCGATATTGACGTTCTCGCGAAAGACATCGGCAAGAACGGAGGGATTCTCGTCTTTGGACGACACGCGTTCCTTTGGCTGTTCGGCGGGTTGGTAGCCGTCCCCGGCCAGGCTCGACGACGTCGCAATCATGCACTTTGCTCCCAGCTCGGAAACGGATCGGGCAGCGTCTTCCAATAGGCTTTCCCACGCAGCAGGTCCTCTTCGCTGAGCAGGCAGTCATCGAGCGCCCTGGTGATTCCGTCTTTGTCGAGTCCCTGGCCAATGAACACCAGCTCCTGGCGCATATCGCCGAAGGGCTCCTCCCACAGCTTCTTGATGTTCGCGAGATACTCTTCGTCTGTTGGCCAGTTCGCCGCCGGGACAGCCGCCCAGAACATGCCGGCAAACCCGTACCTTGCAATACCGCCAGCCTGGCTCCAGGTGCCGGCGAACTCCGGACGAGTCGCGAGCCAGAAGTAACCCTTGGAGCGAATCAGCTTGCCGAAGCCTGACGTGCCGTGAAGGAAGTCATAAAACTTTTGCGGATGGAACGGGCGTCTGGCCGTATAGCTAAAGCTGCCAATGCCGTATTCCTCGGTTTCCGGAACGTGTTCACCGCGCATTTCCTTCAGCCAGCCCGGCGCCTGCTGCGCACGCTCGAAATCAAAGAGACCGGTGCTGAGCACGGCGTCGATATCAACATCGCCGTTCGCGATGGGAATGATCGTGGCGTCCGTGTTGAGGGTCTTGATGACGGCGGTGAGTCGATCAATGTCGGCCTTCTCGGCGAGATCGGTCTTGCTGATCAGGATGACGTCCGCAAACTCGACCTGGTCAACCAGCAGATCGGAGACGCTGCGCTCGTCCTCCTCCCCCAGCGATTCGCCGGTCTCCTGCAGCATCTTCGCGGCGTCATAGTCCTTCAGGAAGTTCACACCATCGACGACGGTGACCATCGTGTCCAGTCGCGCCACGTCCGACAGGGAGTTGCCGTCTTCGTCGGCGAACGTGAACGTCTCGGCAACGGGCAGCGGTTCGGAGATGCCGGTCGATTCAATCAGCAGGTATTCAAATCGTCCTTCCCTGGCGAGCTTCGTGACTTCCTCGAGCAGGTCTTCCCGCAGGGTGCAGCAGATGCAGCCGTTGCTCATTTCAACGAGCTTTTCTTCGCTGCGATTCAGGGAGACCTCGTTCTGAACAATGCCGGCATCGATATTGATCTCGCTCATGTCGTTGACGATGACGGCAACTTTCTTGCCTTCACGATTGTTCAGGACGTGGCTGAGAACGGTGGTCTTCCCGGCGCCCAGGAAGCCCGAGAGTACGGTGACCGGGAGCTTCTCGATCGAAGTCGCTTGCATAGAGGTTCGTCCAGTAGGGCTATCTAAACAGCAATGTTATAACATAGCATTTTTAGACGCCGCCACCACGTCAGAATTTCACCGGACGAATGGCGGATCAGCCCTGACCTGAACCTCGTTCAGCATTGGAGACCGCAAAAATCCGCTCGCGCAGCCAGCGATTGGCCTGGTCATCCTTGTTCTTCACATGCCAGTAGACTTTCATACCGTAGCCCGGGTGGTCGACGGGCAGTTCGAAGGCGACGATATTGAATTTGTCGAGCACCGTATCGACGAACCGGCGTGGCGCCGTGAAAATGCCGTCACTCGACTCTGCGAGGTAGGGCGCGCTCGAGAAGTTGGCGACCTTGTAGCGGACATCCCGGCTGAGGCCGAGTTTTTCCAGCTCACCGTCCACCGTGCCGCGAATGTCTCGTCCCGTTCCCGCAAGAATGTGCGGGTAGGCGCAAAACGCCTTCGCGTCAGGCGTGGCCGCAAAGATCGGGTGGCCTGCCCGGGCGACCGAGACGAAGTCGTCGCGGAACAGCGTCGTGACCATCAGGGCGGGGTGGGTCGACTCGAGGACCGTAATGCAGAAGTCCGCATCGCCGCTTTCGATCTCGGTGGCAAAACTGCGCTTGTCGAATTTGTTGAACACCAGGTGAATGCCGGGGGCAAGCGCTTTGAGCTCCTCCACGAGGCGTGGCGCAATCATCTGTTCCACGAGATCGCTGGTGGCGATGTAAAAGGTTCGTTCCGACGTCGACGGATCAAACGGCTCGTTGAGCAGGATGTTGCGGTCGAAATCGTTGAGCCACCGCTTGAGGGGAATGCGGATCGACTCGGCGCGCGGCGTCAGAACCAGGCTGTTTCCCTGCCGGATCACCAGCGAGTCGTCGAATCGCAGGCGGAGCTTTTTGAGCACGTGGCTGACCGCCGACTGCGTCAGGCCCGCCCGTTCTCCTGCCCGCGTCAGGTTCCTGGTCTCGAAAATGAGCTGAAGCAGCCTGAGCTGGCTGAGTTCGATGTCCGAGATAGTGCTCATGACCGAGTCCCTAAGGCATTAGCAAAATTAATGGCTCAATTATATTTATTAATTTCATTCATTGCTCGTCGCGTCGTAGTCTGTGGCTTCGAGCAGGCGCTGGGCCAGACTCAGCGTGATTCACAACTGAAGGCCGGCTATTGCTTCAGCAGGAGAAAAACCTGATGAGACGTCTGTTGACTCCGCTCTTGTTCGGCGCGCTGGCGATGCCGGCACTGGCCGACGACGAACCTGCCGGGGTTTTTGAGGTCGTCGCCAAAGTCGAAAAGGCCATCGCGCTGCTGCGAGAAGACGAAAAACAGGCGCTGGAGGCGCTCGGCGACCCCGACGGCGACTTCGTCTGGAAAGACACCTACGTGTTCGTTGTCGACTGCGAGGCCGACAGGATTGTTTCCGACCCGGCGTTCCCGGAGCTCGTGGGCGGAAATATTCGGCAGCTCGTCGACTTTGCCGGCCATCCCTTCGGTGCCGAACTCTGCCACATGGCCTCTGCGCCGGCCGGCAGCTGGATCGAGTCCTACTGGGTGCCGCCTGGTCAGGACGAGCCGGTGCGAAAGCTGAGTTATGTCAGGTCGGTGCACGGCACTTCCTTCCAGGTCGGTGCCGGGGTTTACGACTACGCGATGACCCAACCGAGACGCTACAGCGAGTTTGGCGACGGCGCCTGAGCTCGGGCCGCCAAGGTCGTCGGTATCCTGGCGTCGCGCCTCTCCTGAGGGTTGCAGTCTCCGATTCGTTTTCCGCTAGCTGCTGGCGCCGGTTGGCAGCCAATGGCACATTCTCTGGCGAGAAGGTGCGTTACACGCGTGGATACCCGGCAGAGGCAGACTAGGATGGTAAGACGAGAGACGAGGCGAAGGTCAGTGCTGCTAGCCTCGTTGGCGCTGTTGCTGTTGGGGGTTACCGCTCATGCCCACCCCGGGCATGATGACGCGCTGACCAAAGTGCAGGCGATCGCTATCGCCAAGGCGGCTATTCGAAGGATGATCGAGAACGGTGAGGCGGTCCAGGGCGAGCTTCTTGCCGAGAGCTGGATCGATGCTGAGGGTCGCGCCAGCTGCGAGGCGACGCCCGTCTACTACCTCGTCGGCCTGCAAAACTACGCCGAGGGTCAAAAGCTCTTCGTTCTCCTTGACCACACCGGCCAGTTTCGCCGCGCCCGCTTCAAGCCGGATTTCGCCGAGCTTCGCTTCTCGTCCTTTCCCGTGTTTCCCTGCGAGCGCTGGTAGCCGGGCCGACGGCAAGTGCCGCCGGCCCTGCAACTACGGACTAGAGCTTGATGAACGCCAGCGCGTTGTTCGGGTTCATTGGAATGACGAGCTGGTGCTGCCGTGAGTCGTAGCACATCGAGGCAGCGCTCGGGATACCCGTCGCGATGACTTCAGTCTCTTCGCCAACCACCAGTTTCGAGACGCTGCCGTAGCGCACGCTGGAGACGTACTTGGTGCCGTCCGGCAAAACCACAACGCCGTCGCTGCCCGATTCGGCCGCATACTCGGTACGGACAATTTCACCCGCCGGGTTGTAGGTGACAACGGCATTTACGCCGATATTGACGACGACAATATTACCGTCGTTATCCATTGCCACGCCGTTCGGAGCGCTGAGCGGCTCTCCGCGGGCGAACACGCTGATGGTGCCATCCGGCGTGATCTTGTAGACAAGTTCGCCCGGCCGGGTTTCGGACACGTAGATGGTGCCGTCATCCGCGACGGCGACGCCGTTAAGAAAGCCCGAGTCGGGTACGGCAATGGAGCGAATAGGCTGACCGGTTTCAAGATCGAACGAGCGCACGTGGCCGGAATCCGCGGTGTACAGCACGCCATCCTTGAGCGCGCTGCCGATCGGGCTGATCAGCTCCAGGCCATCCCGGGTCGCGCCAATCCACTTTGACGTGTGCACGCTGCCGTCAGGATTAATGAGAGAAACAAAGCCATCCGGCTCGGCTCCGTCGCCGCGGTTGCCCGCGTTCATCGACAGGATCAGGTTTCTTTCCGGATCGAAGGTGCAGCTTTCGGTGAAGTGGAAGCTGCCGAAAACCTTGACGTTGTCGGACATCTCCATGCGCTGCCCGGCTTCATTGGTTGCACCAAGCGGCATGCCTGCCTGAAATTCCTGGGCCGTGGCGGAAGCCGCCCCTGACATCAGTAGGGCCGCGGCCAGCGGCTTGAGCGTGAGACAAGCGAGTTTCTTGTTCATTGTTTCTCCGTGTGTCCGTTCGGAAGAGTGGGGGGTGATCCGCTATTGTACGAAGCGGCGGCCGGTTTTTCGCCTTTCTGGCAGCTCGTGGCATTCAGTGCCGCGCAGCACGCGAGCCCGGGAGCAGGCCCAGGGACCCGGTCAACGCCGCCGTCGCGCGCCGCCAGAGCGCCTCAACAGGCCCCTGGCGAAACGCCGACAGCCAGAACCAGGAGAGGGCGAGCTGCAGGCCCCAGGTGCCGATGACGAGGAGCAGCAACGCGTCGTGGTCCAGCGCGTCGAAAGGCAGCATCTGAAAGCTATGGAAGATCAGCAGGAACAGCACGGAATGCAGCAGGTAGTTCGTCAGTGCCATTCGGCCGATGCGCTCGATCGGCTCCGTGACGGCTCCGGCGTAGCGCTTAAAGAAGAGCTGCGCGCCGCCCAGCACGGCCATGGAACAAACAGCACAGCCGATAAGAAAGGTGATCTGTCGCAGGGGCAGTTCCACTTCGAAGCCGAGGTATGGCCCGACCGTCGGATTCACGCCAACGCGGGCGAAAACGCCGTAAAGGACCAGTGGAAATCCCAGCGCCAAAGCGGTCAGAGTCCATCGTTTGTAGAAGGCGGGCGCACGCGATCCCTGCAGGATACCCAGTTTGTACAGGGCCATCCCGATGAGCATGAAGCCCAGCGCGTTCCAGATCCGGTAGTCCGGCAGGGCAGTCCACTGAATGAACTGATTGCGCCAGGCGTTGTAGGTAAGGAGGTCGGCATAGCTGCCGGCGTAGGCATCGACGATCGAGGAGGGTGGCGCACCGTAGTCCACCCATCCGGCAAACAGCAGCTGTTCGATGGTTGCCTCGTACAGAATGGGCCACTGGCCGAAGATGAGGCCGATGGCTTTCAGTGCCAGGCCGACGGCGAGGAGTCGGCCTGTACTCCAGTTCATCGCCAGCAGCAGAAACGGCGAGCAGACCGCGTAGGTGATGAGAATGTCGCCGGGCCACAGCAGGTAGGCATGTAACACGCCGATGACGAACAGCAGGAACATGCGAACGAGGTAAAAGGGCGCGAAGGGCCGCGGCGCGCTGGGCCGCGAGGCGAGCAGCAGCACGCCCGCGCCGAACAGCATCGCAAAGATCGGCATGAATCGCTGATCGAAGACCAGGTACTGCAGCAGCCAGGCGGTAACGCTCCCGGCATCCGGGTCAATCACCCGGGACATCGAATCGCCGGCATGCCAGGGAATGTTCGCGACCAGCATGCCGAGGATCGCCATGCCGCGCAGGAAGTCCAGCGAACGTATGCGCTCGGCGGAGCTCATCAACCCGGCGTCACGTAAGCCAGGCGTTTCCACAGCGCTTCGAGCGGCCCCTGCGCATGGCGCTTCAGCCAGGCACAGCTGATGAGCCACTGTGCGGCGAGAATGCCGATCGCGAACAGCGGCAGTAAGGCGAACGGCAACTTGCCCATCAGACCGAATCCGTAGCCGTAGAACAGGAACACGGCTAACGACGTCTGGAACAGGTAATTGGAAAGCGCCATACGGCCAAGCGTTGCGAGCTGACTGAATATTCCAGCGTAATGCTGCGATTGCCAGGCCGACAAGAACGCCCAGCCGATTCCGAGCGACAGCAGTGGCGCGCCGACGTGCAGGACGATCGCCTGAATCGCGCCGATCGTTGTCAACGAGTAGTAGGAGCCGCTGACGGCCTTGGTCCAACCGTAGGCGAAGGAGCAGATCAAGCCTGTGACAAACGCGGCAATCATCGCGGGCGAGAGCTTAATACGGTTTTCCACGAGGCCAGGCAGCTTTCTCGAGAACAGCAGTCCAATCAGAAACAGGCCCAAAACCTGCGGGTACCTGCCTGACAGGAGATAACTCATCGGACGCGGAATAACAGACAGCGCATTGGCCCAAAACACGTCCGCTGGATTCTCGGAGATGCTCATGTCGAACCGCCTGACGTCGCCATAGCCAAGATTTGCCTGCAGTTCCGCTGACAGCCGCGTAAGCGAGCTCCAGAACGGCGAGTCCCCGGATGCGTATACCAGGAAGAACATGGCGATCGGCGCTATCAGCAAACAGACGATCCAGCGGAGCAGCGCCCGATCGGACAGCTTTAAAAACAGCGGAAGCAGCATGCCCAACAGGGCATAAAGGGTGAGGATATCGCCGATCCAGATAAACACCATGTGCATCAACCCGATCGTTACGAGGACGATCATCCGGCGATACCAATACGAGAGGAAGTAGTGGGGCCTGCCTGCCATTCGCTGGGCCTGGAGCCCGAAGCCTATGCCGAAGAGGATGGAAAACAGGCCGTAAAACTTGCCTTCGATGAACCAGTCGATAAAGAACAGCACAGACTGGTCAGCCGTGGGAAGGGCGATGATTTCTTCTGGCGTCAGGCCGCCGTAGCCGAAAAAGCTGTAAAGATTCGCCATCAGAATGCCGAACAGCGCAAAGCCGCGAAGCGCGTCGAGCACCTCGTAGCGTTCGTTTCGCGTCGTTGGCAGAACCACGATCAAAAAGGGTTAACGCATCGCGCTATGCAGGCTGGTGCTCGTGATCTGAAACGCGGCAGAGGCGGAAGTTACGAACGTGCGCGAGGATCAGCAGCGCTCCGGAAATCACCGTGCCGATGCGCTCACCCTGTTCGCCGACGAGATCGTGCAGCAAGGTGGCCGAGATAATGATACCGATGACGCCGATCGCACCGAGGAGAATCACTCGCCGGTCCCGGTGGCGCAGGCTGCCAAAACCAAAGGCGATGAGGGCGGCCGGCAGAATCACCCAGATCATGGCTTTGTGGAAAGCCTCGTCGGCAAGAAAGGACGCCGGTAGCAGGGTACCCGAGACCAACAGCGCCGGGACGACAAGGCAATGCAGCGCGCATGCTGCGGATGCCGTTATGCCGATCCAGTCGGCAAACGACCTCACGCGCGAGGACGATGCGTCAGGCATAGCTGGGATCTCCCGGAAGCTGGGGACTAGACACCGTTAATGGCCAACGGGCGTTGTCTCGTCATACATTCCCGGTTCAATTGCCCGGGATGTTGTTAGCGTTTGAGTTGGTATGGACTTCTAGCCTTAATGTTATAACATATCATTTGAGGCCGGGGCGAACGTTGCTTATGAATAGCGAAACGTCCCGCTTGAATTTCAGACGAGTGAAGCCATCTACCCCACGCAGGGCCGTTCGCCTGGGTTACTATGCAGATCGCGCTCGCAGCACACAGGATCGCCGCATTGGCCAGTACCACAAACAACACAGCACCGCTCGCAAAGAAGTGGCAAAGCCTCGCCGAGGCGCGTTGCGAGGAGGAAGGCGAACGGCTGACGCCGGCGCGGCTCGAGGCCTATGCCGAACTGCTGTCGGTCCGCAAGCCCGTTTCTGCGTATGAGTTGATAGCGCGACTGGAAAAGCGCCAGGGCAAGAAGATCGCACCGCAGACCGTCTACCGTCACCTGGATTTCCTGATGCGGGTCGGACTTGCGCACCGGATCGAGTCGACACAGTCCTACCTTCCCTGCGAACACCCGGATCACTTGCATGACAGCCCGTATCTGCTCTGCTCATCCTGCGGGCAGGCGGATGAGGTTGAATCGGCGCCGCTGGAAAGCCTGCTCGGGGAAATCGCCAGTCAGCGCGGCTTTCGCCCGAAGAACAGCGTCGTCGAGATCAAGGGGATCTGCGGGGACTGCGAAGACGAGGACGCGGACTGATCGCAGCCTCGCTGCCCGGCGTCAGAACACCAGGCGTTCAGACGGCCCGCAAGAGTTTGCGCTATCCCGCCAGCGGCGGTCGCAACGGTTTACGCCTAGTAGAGGTATTCCTCGACGATGTCCGCTGCCATCGTGTACCCGGCCGCACCGTAACCCGAATTCTTGAACTCCGTTACCAGCTCGCCCGTGACCCAGACGGGAACGCTGGTTAGCTGCAGGCTGACCGGCTCCTTCGGCGTGATGTAAACAATCTGATTGGGCGGCGGCGGCGGATAGTGGATGCAGGCGCCGAAGTAGGGGACCAGGAGGAATTCGCTGACCTTCGCACCCTCGGTGAGCTCCAGGGGAACGATGAACCCGGGCAGCTTGGCCATGGTGCCGTTCAGTTCCTCGACGACGCCGGTCGGATAGGCAGGCGTCGACATGGCGTCTTCAAAGGAGCTGTCTTCCCAGGCGTCGCCGATGGCCATTTCGTCGTCCATCAGGTCGTGATTGGGCGGTAACTCCGGCATCTGGGGAATCTCGCCTTCCGGCATGAGGTCGTCCCAGGTGAGCTCCCGGGCTTCGTCCGCATGCGCGAGGCCGGTCATCATCAACGTCAGTGCAAATCCTTGCAAAACAGTACGTTGCAGCTTGTTCATTTCAACTCCTTGCTAGACTCTGACGGTCAGTCCGTCGGCCAGCGAGTTCCGATAGGCTCGCCAGGCCGGAATAATACTCACCAGGGTGGCGATTCCCAAGATGCCCGCCAGCACGTAAACATCGAAAGCGCGCACGCCCATTGTAAGCTGGATTCCGAATTCGGAAAGCGCCAGGGATCGCACTGCGAGAATCGCCAGTTGAACCAGCAGCAGTCCCGAGGCGGCGCCCAGAAACGCCAGCATTGCTGCTTCTGACAGCAATAACGCGAAAATGTGCCCCGGTCGTGCGCCTACAGAGCGCAAAACCGACATCTCACGGCGCCGTTCATTCAGGCTGACGAGCAGAGTGGCGAGGAGCCCGAGGGCGCCCGCCAGCACCACCATGGCTGAAACACCGAACAGCGCATATTCGGCCACGCCGATGAGACCCCAGAGCTGCTGCAGCGCAACGCCCGGAATCACGGCCGACAGCGGCTCGCCTTCGTATTCGTTGACGTAGCGCTGCAGCGCAAAAATCGAGATCCGCGACTCAAGACCGACCAGCATCGCGGTAAGCGCTTCCGGCTCATAACCCTCAATGCCCGTGTCGTCGTCCCAGTCGCCGGGCGCGGTGTGAATGAGGTCCATTCCGGCGAGGCTGATATGGACCGTTCGATCGACCGGGGTGCCGGTGCGGGCGAGTATGCCGACGACGGTGAAAGGGTTTTCGTCGTGAGTGACGAAACTGGTTTCGGTGAGCCCGTGTGAGACGACGATCTGCCGGCCCACCTCGTAGCCCAGTTTTTCGGCAACCTCTGCTCCGATGACGGCATCTGTTGCTGTGGCGAACGGTCCGCCCTCGGCGAACTCAATCAGTCGCCGGTCGGCGTAGCGGTAGTGCTCAAAGTAGCCGAGATCCGTGCCCAGAACCCGGTAACCGCGGTGAGCGTCGCCGAGTGAGATCGGAATCGTCCATGCCACTTCTCGCCGGTTCGCAATACGGCTGTATCCGTCCCAAGTGATGTTGGTCGTCGGATTACCGATGCGGAACACGGAGTACAGCAGCAGGTTCAGGTCGCCGCTGCGGGCGCCGATGATCAGGTCCGTCCCGGATATGGTGTTGGC
>CAZFVT010000068.1:0-11884 GCA_964522355.1 uncultured Woeseiaceae bacterium
CGAGAGATCGAAATAGCTGTGGCTGGGTCGTGCGTAGCAGTAGACGCAGCCGTGCTCGCAGCCCTGGTAAGGGTTGATGGACTGGTCGAAGGAAATATCCGGCGAGTTGTTCCTGCTAATGATGCTACGAGCCTGCATGGCCGAGAGCTCGGTTTCGGGTGCGGGACCGGCTTCGAGCTCCGGGTCAAAGTCTACGTCACGGGCGGCGAAGCGCCCGTTGGGCCGGATAGCGTGTCCGCGGCCCTTGATCGGCGGCTGGTGCATGAGGGGTCTCGATACTGGATGAATATACAGTATTGTCGAGGGTCGCCCGCGTCAAGAGGATCGACGGCCTGAGATCCTGATCAAAAAGACCAGTCCCACTGCAGCCGAATTCGCGTGCGGCTATCGGTTTCGGGTACGTACTGGCGCCGCACTCTCGCGATGTCGGCCGTCAGCTTGTTGCGATGGCCGTTGAAGAACCAGTTACCAACCAGCGATAGCTCACGTTCGAAATCCGCCTCGATGTCGTCGTCGGGATCAACAGCGGCAACTCGCACGGCCAGCTCGAGTGGCTCGGGTGCCGAGGGGTAGAAGCGCGACACGAATGCGCCGAATTGCGCATAGCCGCCGGTAATCTCCCGATCGACGCCGGTCTGTCGATCGATGATGCGTTTCCAGTGGAACTCCTGCTGCCAGGACAGGCCGTCTTTTTGCCACGCGGTCTCGAAGACGACCTGGGTCAGACGGTAGCGATCGGGAGCCCCATCCTCGAAGCCGGGCAGTTGGCCGCCACCAGCACTGGAAAAGCTGGTGAAGCCGGTTCGCCCGTCAACGTAAGCGACGGCGATCGAGCCGGCGCCTTTGGAGCGCCGGCCAATGTCGCTCTGGCTGAATTCGAGCAGTTCTCCGGTGAAGTTCCACTGATAGCGACCGAACCACAGGCCATCGGCCTCCGAAAGCGAACCGCCGCGTCCCGCACCGCTGATCCAGCCCACCCAGTAACTGGAGTCGATCGCACTGTCGGCCGCCACCCGGCCCGAGAACACGGCACCCTGTTGACGGTCAATGGTGAACCATGGCGTCACAATGGAGCGTTCGGCGAACTGCTGCTCGCCCGAGGAATCCCTGCGCTCCCGGTTGAACTCGGTCTTCCACTGACCAATCCTTAAGCTCAACCGCTCCGAGAACTGGTAGGTGGTCCGCAGATCAATCAGGCGTTCGGTCGGAAAGTCGTATTCCGAGTAGACCGAGAGATTGGGCGAAAGCAGGTGGCCGCCGAGCTTGAAGCGACCCCGGTTGAGGGCGAAGTCCGTTTGCGTGCCGAACGCTTCGTCAGGCAGTTCGTCCTGGGTGACGACCTCGTTGGAGTACCGCGTCTGCAGGCGCACGCCGAACCAGAGAAAGTTGTTGCCATCCTGGCTCTCGTACTGCAGGCCTCGCGGTCCATAGCTGAAGCGAGACGGATTCTCCCCATTGGCCGGTGGCTCCGCCGACCAACCAAGGCAGGGCAGGAAGAGTAACGTGACGGTCAGCAGCAGCGCGAGCGCCAGCTGGTTACGGGTCATGGAAAGGTTGCGGGTAGCGCTTAAGCGGTCGGCCGCCAGTATAGCCGGTCGTGCGTGGCCGGCGACGTCGATCCATTAAAGGTCTAGTTCAGGACCCGATAGCCGCGGCCGCGCAGACAGCGCTTGAAAACCATTTGCTTGTCGCGGTCCGCCATAAGGCCGCCACGTGCGCCACCCCAGATTGCGCCATAGCCAGCGCCGTCGGCTGCATCGCCGCTGATGGCACCGGCGGCCGCACCAACCACCGCGCCGGTAGCTGCGCTTTTGGCGATGCCCTGCTCGATGTAGATCTGGTCGGTGTACGCCTCGCATTCCGCCCAGTCCATGGCCAGGGCGGCCTCGTTCACGCCCTTCGTATCAACAATAGGATCCGGATGGGCGGCGCAGCCGCCCAGCAGAGCAAGGGCGAATGAGAGTAATAGCAGCGAGCTTCGTTGCATTCTGACCTCCGTTATTCTCAGCGTTTGCGGTTCTCCATCGACGGCAGGATGGCGATTCGGGTAGCAGACGCTATTAGGTTTAACGACAATGCCAAGTATTGGTTGACACTGAATCGGACAACAGATGGCTTCATCCACGCACGACTCCACGGCCAAGGCGATTCTCTACGCCTTCCTCGCCAATTTCGGAATCGCGCTGTCCAAGTCCTGGGCAGCGTGGCTGACCGGATCGGGCAGCATGCTTGCCGAGGCGATCCACTCCTATGCGGATGCAGGCAACCAGATACTGCTGTTCCTGGGGCTCAGACAGTCCACGCGGGCTCCGGACGAACTGCACCCGCTGGGTTACGGCAAACTGAGTTACTTCTGGTCGTTCATCGTCGCCATGCTGCTCTTCAGCGTAGGCGGCCTGTTTTCCATTTATGAGGGCGTTCACAAGCTCAGTGCGCCGGAGCCTCTGAACCAGGCGTGGGTGGCGCTGCTCGTGCTTGGCGTTGCCATCGTGCTGGAGACGTTCTCGCTGCTTGGCTGCCTGAAAGAGATTCGGGCGATACGCGGCACCCGAAGCTTCCGCGAATGGCTGAAGCACACCCGGAATTCCGCGCTGGTCGTCGTCCTCGGCGAAGACATTGCGGCTTTACTTGGGCTGGTACTCGCTTTCGTCTTTGTGTCGCTGGCGGTGCTGACCGGTAACGTCGTCTTTGATGCGATCGGCTCGATCTGCATCGGCATTATCCTCGTCGTGATCTCGGTGATGCTTACCCTGCGAGTGCGCTCACTGCTCGTCGGTCAATCGGCCGATCCGCTGGTACAGGAGGCGATCGCCACCGTCATGGACGAGATGGAAGCCGTCGAGGAAGTGTTCAACACCATCACCATGCAGTTCGGCCCCGACACCATGCTGGCAACCAAGGTGAGGTTGCGGAAAGGGATTTCGATGGAGGAGGGTGTAGCGGCGATCAACGCCATGGAAGTTCGCCTCAAGGCGAGCATTCCGGAATTGAAGTGGTGCTTTGTTGAGCCTGACTTGAGTGATTAGGCGGCTCGCTGCCTCAGGCTGGCGACTGTCGACGGGATGTCTGCGCATAAAAAAGCCGTGCGCCCAAATGGGCGCACGGCTTTCGTCGTTCTGACCGGTCAACTTGTGACTTGGTGGATATGCACATCCTGTTGCGGGAACGGGATCGAGATGCCTTCCTGGTCGAAGCGCTTCTTCACTTTTTCGGTGAGGTCCCAGTAAACGGCCCAGTAGTCTGCCGTGCTCACCCAGGGCCTGCAAACGAAGTTCACGCTGGAGTCCGCAAGTTCGTGAACCTGAATAACGCAGGCCGGGTCCTTCATGATGCGATCGTCGGCGCCGGTGATCTCTTCGAGAATCGAGCGCACCTTGTCGAGATCGTCCGAATAACCCACGCCAAACACGAGGTCAACGCGGCGCGTATCGTTCGCCGAGTAGTTCGTGATGATGCTGCTCATGATCGACGAGTTCGGAATGATGATCTTCTTGTTGTCCGGCGTCTTCAGCACGGTGCTCAGGATCTGCACCTGTTCGACACTACCGGCAACACCTGCTGCTTCGACGTAGTCGCCAACGCGGTAGGGCCGGAACATGACGATCAACACGCCCGCTGCGAAATTGGATAGTGATCCCTGCAGGGCCAGACCGACGGCGAGACCGGCGGCGCCCATGACGGCAATGAGCGAGGTCGTCTGAATACCGAGCTGGTTGATCGCAGCGATGATGACGAAGGTCATCATCAGCCAGTAGGCCATGTTGCTGACAAAGGACTCGAGGATCTTGTCCGTTTCCTGCTTCTGCATCAGCTTGCGAATCGCGTTGGTCACCATCCGCGCGATCATCCGGCCGACGTAGAAGATAAGGATCGCGAGAACTGCCTGCACGCCGTACTCAACGGCCAGCGTTTGTCCCTGTGCAAGAAGCCCCGCCCAGTCGATACCCGCCAGATTGTCCAGTTGATTTTCCATGACTTACCCCTCGGCCCACTCGGGGCCTTCTTTATTGTTGGTTATTTTTGAGTCGGCCTACGATTCAAGGCCAGCCAGTTGCCGGCTAGTATAAGCGCAACGCCCACGGTTGCGGAAACCGTCCAGCGATAATCCTCGAGAACCGTCGAAATGCCAAGGGCGACAACCGGAAACAGGATAGAGACGTACGACGCGCGGCTGGCACCGATGTTCTTGATCAGCAGCATGAAACCGCCGAAGGCGATACAAGAACCGACGATGGCCAGGTAAAAGAGCGAGCCGGCGTAGGCCCACGTCGTTGAGACAACGATGGGTCGGCCGAGCAACAACGCGACGACGAACGACAGGCCGGCACCCCAGAGCATGCCATGCGCATTGATTAATACGATCGGTATATTTCGAGCTGTGTTGCGAATAGCCGCCATGTTGCCGAGCGATGCGGCGATGATGGAGCCGACGGTCCAGGCGATGCCCTTGAGACCGACGTCATCCAACGAAAGCTTTGAGACTTCCTGCCAGAAAACCAGCGCCGTGCCGCCAAGGCCCGCGACGGCGGCGCCGATGAGCAGGCGATCGAAAACGCGCCGGTAGAAAAGCCACTCGAAGATACCGTTAAAGACGATGATGAGGCTGTAAAGAACAGCGACCAGGCCCGTGGTGATGTAACGGCTGCCGATGTAGACCAGCATGTAGCTGATCGAGAACATCAACAGGCCCTGCAGCACGACCATTGGGTAGTCGGACCGGGAGATGGAGCCACGCCCGGACGAGAATCGGGAAACGGCTAACAGGCACAGACCGGCGATTGCAAAGCGGTAGGCTACGGACAGCTCTTCCGGCACGACGCCGAGCTGGAGTTTTATGGCATACCAGGTCGAGCCCCAGATGAGGACGACGACGGCGTAAACCACGGGGACGGAAAGCACGGTCTGTTAAGCGCCTTGTTCAGGCCGAGGCTTGCTAAAACGCATCATGTCTCACCCGCTCTGGTCATGGCCGTGAATCGAGCGCAGACATTAACAGCACCGCAGGTCGGCTTGCAGCCCACAGATTCGGCGGATTTCGAGCTCTACAGAAGCGCGATCATCCAGCTTCCGAAAATCAGCGCCAGGGCGATGCCGCCGCACATCGACTGCAGCCTGGCGTCCGGCAAGCGCGCGGCGTAGCGCACCATAAGAACGCCGGCGGCAAGGCCGCAGACAAAGCCCATCAGGTGGGCGCCAATATCGGTGTTTTCGGTCCCGGTGCCCGTGAAGGCCAGCAGCGCGATACCTCCTACTATCGGGCCAAGCCGGTATGGCCACCGGTCCTGGGCCATCAGGCGGCCATGCCAGACGAACCCTGCCAACAACCCGAGGGCGGCGAACACCGCCGTGGATGCGCCGATCGAGCGATGGCTGGCATCGAGCAGCAGGGTATTGGCGCCGTTCGCGATCGCGGCCGCGACGATAATAGTCAGCCAGGCGGCACCCGAGCCGAGCAGTCGACCGGCGAAGTAGCCGAAGAAGGCACCGAAGCCCATGTTTCCGACCAGGTGACGGAGATCGAGGTGCAGGGTGAGCGCCGTGAACGTGCGCCAGATCTCGCCGTCACGAAACCGCTGTCCGTCGATCCGGCCGGCAGCAAGCCAGTCGCGTCCGAACAGGGATTCGCTGGTCAGCCAGGCGAACAGTCCGATGGTGCCGATATAGAAAATGATGCCGGGCAGACCATCCTGGTGTACCGGCTTTATCCGCGGCTCCGGTACCTTGACCGGCACGTTCTCTTTTTCGTAGGCCCAAAGCTCGAACTTGGCGCGTTCTTCAAACTCGGCCGGTACAACGAGATAACAATGGCCGGCCGTGTGCAGCAGCTGATGGGGAATGTCCAGCGAGGTTAGAACCAGGGCCCGGTCCGAGCAGGCTGCCATGGCCTGATGATCGAACGCCACCGCCCAGCCTTCGGGAAGTTCCGGGCTCACGACCTGGTCAGGCGCATTGGCCAACGAGCGCTTCGAGTGCTGCCCCGCAGTCCTCAGTCACCTTCACTGTCGCAAGGTCGTCGGCGCGGGTCCTGCCTCGATTCAGGATAGCGATGGGTTTGCCCTGCTCCGCCGCCTGCCGGGCGAAGCGGAAGCCGGAGTACACCATGAGCGATGAGCCAACAACCAGCAGGGCGGTCGATTCTGACAGGCCCTGGCGGGCACGTTCGACCCGTTCGCGCGGCACACTCTCGCCGAAAAAGACCACGTCCGGCTTCAGCACGCCGCCGCAGGCCGGACAGGGCGGCACGTTAAAGCCATCCGTGTCCTCGACGATGTGAGCGTCGCCATCCGGCGCCGTGCCCGTAACGGTCGCGGCCCATGCCGGGTTCAAGCGTTCGAGCTCTTCCTGTAGTGCATCCCTGGGGAGACGCTGGTCGCAATCCATGCAGCGCACCTTGTGCAACACACCATGCAGGTCGATGACGTTCTGGCTGCCGGCCCCGCGATGCAGGTTGTCTACGTTCTGGGTAATGAGCTGGGTGATGAGGCCGCTGCTCTCGAGTGCGGCGAGCGCTTTGTGAGCGGTATTCGGCTCCGCGCCGGACATCCGGCTCCAGCCGGAATAACTTCGCGCCCAATATCGCCGCCTGGTGCGTTCGGAACGCATAAAGTCGGGGAACTGGATCGGTCGGGCGTGTTTCCACTCGCCGTTGTCGTCGCGGTACTCGGGTATGCCGGAGGCTGTACTGATGCCAGCGCCACTCAGCACCGTCAGGCGCGGGTGGTCGCTGATGAACTGAGCCAGGGATGAGACGTCGGACATGCCAGTGGGCCGCACAGGGGTAACTGCAAGGCTACTACAGTGGCGCCGACCCGGCGGAATTCAAGGCGCGGCGGGCCTTCAGCATTCATTCAGGCTGGATCGACGAGACTGGCAGCTCATAAACAACATTCGGAGAAAGGTTGTGTATCGGAAGATCTTCTTCGCCGTTGCCTTTATCGCGCTCTTGTTTCTGCTCGAATCCTTGTTGCCGCTGCATTTGATCTAGCGCGCTGAGCGCCATCACCGGCATTTCCTTCAGCAGGTGCAGCCGCTAAGCTCGACCGTTCTGATAGTGTCGAGGAAATTCAGGTGGCGATGATCGGTCATCTACATCGAGTATCGTTATTGCTGCTTGCGCTGCTGCTTGCGCTGCTGCTCGCACCCTGCGCCAGCGCTGCCGTATCGGATGCCGACTCGGCAGGCTTCACGGTCAGCATAGACTCCCGGATCGCTGCGTCGCGCAGCGACGTTTACACAGCCTTCGTCGACGACGTCGGTCGTTGGTGGTCGGGCGACCTGACGGTATCCGGTCTTGCCGAAACCCTCTTCATTGATGCCCGACCCATGGGCTGTTTTTGCGAAGCGCTGGCGAGCGGCGGCATCGTGCACATGACGGTGACCCTCGTCGATACCAACAACATGCTTCGGCTGACCGGCGGGTTAGGGCCGCTTGGCCTGATGGGCGTGGCCGGCAATATGACCATAGAATTCAGCGACGCAGACGATGCCACCGCCGTTAAGCTGACCTACGCCGTTGGTGGTTATCATCCCGATGGCCTGGACACCCTGGCGCCGCAGGTGGACGCCGTGTTGAAAACCCAGCTTGATCGTCTGCGGCGCTACGTGGAATCCGGCGATCCAGACAGCGGCAACTGACCTGCCGGTTATGATCTGCGATTGACTCTTTTTGATGACAATGACGGACCACTCCTCATCGATTGCTGAGGCACTACCGTCTTCTACGGTAGCGCTCGTGCGAGACGGCCTGTCAGGGCCGGAGCTCCTGCTGGTGCTGCGCCATGGCAAGGCGTCGTTCGCCAACTCCTACGTCTTTCCGGGCGGTCTCGTGGAAGCGCAGGATCATGAGGTCGGCGAGCATTGCGCCGGTCAGGACGAGGCCGGGGCTCGAGACCTGCTCGAGCTAGAGAGCGGCGCGATGGCCTACTACAGCGCGGCGATTCGCGAGCTTTTCGAAGAGGCCGGCGTGCTGCTGGCGCGTCAGGCTGACGGATCCTGGGCGGACAGTACCGCGCTGGCGCCGTTCCGAACGGCCTTGCACGGCTGCGAGGTCGGCTGGGCCGACTTTCTCTCGCAAAACGGCTTAAGCCTTGCCTGCGACGCCCTGCGCTACTTCGCCTTTTGGGTCACGCCCCGGGAGGTCCGCCGGCGATTCAGCACGCGGTTTTTTTTGGCCGCCATTCCGGACGGCCAGACGGCGAGCCACTGCGGGATCGAGCTGACGGATAGTCAGTGGCTAACGGCACCCGCCGCCATCGAGTCGAGTCAGTCGCCAGACTTCCAGCTGCCGCATCCGACGCGCGTGACCTTGGAATCGATGCGCAGCATCGACTCGGTGACCGGGCTAATGGACTGGGCGGATCGGTGTTCGGCTCGGGGCATTCCCTGCAATTTGCCGGCGGTGGTCAGCGTTAGCGGCAAGCCGACCGTCGTCATGCCCGACGATCAGCTGTATCCGACCTACCGCAGGCCCGGGGCGTCCTCGGATGGATAGACTGAAAGCCGGTCGCACGCTGCGACTCAACCGATTCGTCAGGCGTTTGATTGCTCCTAATCCGGGCCTGATGACCGGCCCGGGCACAAACACGTATCTGATCGGCGATGACGAGATTGCGATTATCGATCCCGGCCCGAACATCGACCGCCACATCGAGCAGCTGCTCGCCGATGCCGGCGGTGAGATTCGATACATCGTCGCCACGCACACGCATCCTGACCACTCGCCGGCCGTCTTGCCGCTGGCGGAGCGGACGGGCGCTACAGTCGTCGGACTGCCGCCGCCAGACGGCCCACACCAGGACCAGACGTTTAGTCCGGACCTGCAACCGCAGGACGGCGAGTTGCTGGAGGTAGATGGCATTCGGCTCGAACTGCTGCACACGCCGGGACACGCATCGAATCACCTATGTGTGTTCCTGCAGGACTGCGGGTGGCTGTTGACCGGCGACCACGTTATCGATGGCTCGACCGTCGTCATTGGCCCACCCGACGGCAGCATGTCGGCCTACCTGGAGTCCCTGCGACGACTGCGCGGTCTTCCGCTGAAGGCCATAGCCGGCGGTCACGGCGATGTCCTGGAACAGCCCGTCGAGGCTATCGACTGGTTGATCGATCATCGCCTCGAGCGCGAGAAGAAAGTGCTTGCGAGCCTCGATGCTGAGCAGGGCCGTGGTTTGAGTGAGTTGGTCAAGCGCGCCTACGATGACGTCGACGACAGTCTGCACCAGCTCGCCGAGCGGTCCCTGCTGGCGCACCTGATCAAGCTCGAAGAAGACTCCGTCGCGACCCGGCAGGGCGATCAATGGTCCCTGAAGCCGGCGGGCGAGGGCGGCGGCTAGGGGCGGACATCGGCAAAGCGCCTGTCCGTGCGGGCAAGCTCACGCAAGAGCTCAGGCGGACGCCAGTAGTCGGAGCCGAAGCGATCGGCGAGCTCTTCAACTCTGGCCAGCACCTCTTTCATGCCCAGCTGGTCGGCGTAGAACATCGGTCCGCCGCGGTGACGCGGAAAGCCATAGCCATTGGTCCAGATGACGTCGATGTCGCTTGCGCGCTGCACTATGCCTTCGGCAAGAATCTGCGCCCCTTCCGTGATCAGGCCGAAGATACAGCGCTCCACGATCTCGTCGTTGGAGATCTCTCGCTGGTCGACGCCCAAACGATTGGCTTCGGAGCGGATCATTGACGCGAGCTCCGGGTCCGGGCGCGGCGTTCGGGAGCCCTCCTCATAGAGGTAGATCCCACGACCGGTCTTCTGGCCGAAGCGGCCCTGTTCGGCCAGCATGTCGGCAACCCGGTAGTAGCGCGGGTCATCCGGCAGGTCCATCCGTTCACGACGAATCTTGTAGCCGACGTCAAGGCCGGCCAGGTCGCCCACGGCATTGGGCCCCATTGCCATGCCCCAGTCTTCCAGCGCCCGATCGATCGTTTCGGGAGCGGCACCCTCCAGGAGCATCATCTGGTTCTCCCGACCGTAGCTGTAGAGCATGCGGTTGCCGACAAAGCCGAAGCAGTTGCCCACGACGACCGAGATTTTTCCCAAAGAGCGGGCCAGGGACAGGCATGTAAGGACCACGTCGTTCGCAGTTGCCTGTCCGCGCACGATCGCGAGCAGGCGCATAATGTGAGCCGGGCTGAAGAAATGCAGTCCGACAACGTCTTCCGGCCGACCGATCACGGCGGCGATCTGGTCGATATCGAGGGTGGATGTATTCGTCGCGAGGATAGCCCCCGGCTTGCATCGCTCGTTGAGCCTCCGGAATACGTCCTGTTTGACGGCCATGCTCTCGAATACCGCTTCGATGACCAGCTCTGTGTCCGCAAGGATGTCGTAGTCCGTGCTCGCAGCCAGTCGCGTGAGGCCTTCGCCGGCGGCTGCGTCGCTCAGCTTGCCGCGACGGATGGCATGCTCAAAATAGCCTTCGATAGTTTTGCGACCGCGACGCAGTCCATCGTTCTGATTGTCAACGAGCCGAACGTCAAAACCGGCCAGCAGCGAGGCATAGGCAATCCCGGCGCCCATCGTGCCCGCGCCGATGATGCCGATCCTTTCTATGGGGCGCGGACCACTGGTCTCGCGGGAGCCGGTTAGTCCCGGTACCTTCGCGGCCTCGCGCTCGGCGAAGAACGCATGCCGCAGGCCGGCTGACTGCGGCGACGCCTTGCAGGCGAGAAACGCGTCACGCTCGAATCGGCAGCCGTCCTCGTAGCGCATCCGGGTGGATGCTTCGACACACCGGATGATCATCTCGGGCGCCTTGAGACCGCGGCTGCGAGACTCTATCGATTGACGTCGCCGGTCGAAAGCGGCGTCACCCGGATCTTCTACGGAAAGGTCGCGTAGCCGGGAGACCGGAACGCCAGCGTGTTTTTCGGCGAAGGATGCAGCTGTTTGCCATAACTCGTCAGGCTCGGAAGTCGCGTCGACCAGGCCGCACTCCCGCGCCTTGTCAGCCGCTGTCGGCCTGCCGCTCAACATCAGGTCGAGCGCGATGCTGGTGCCGACGAGCCGCGGCAGCCGCTGCGTGCCGGCGGCGCCGGGGAGCAGTCCGAGCTGGACCTCAGGTAAACCCAGTTTCGCCGTGGACGCGGCAACCCGGTAATGACAGCCCATCGCGATCTCCAGGCCGCCGCCCAACGCGGTGCCGTTTATCGCCGCAATGACCGGCTTTTCGCTGACTTCGAGCGCATGGACGACGTCAGGCAGATGTGGCGCCGCGGGTGGGGCGTCGAACTCTCGTATGTCGGCACCGGCGCTGAAGTGGCGGCCGGTGCCGGTCAGGACGATAGCGTGAAGCGACGGGTCGGCCAGCGCCTGCTCGAGGCATTCGAGGATGCCTGCGCGAACGGCAACGCCAAGCGCGTTGACTGGCGGACTGTCGATTTCGATGAAGCCGACGCCGTTTTCCCGGCGCAGTTCAACCTGGGTCATGGGTTGCCCCAGCGGTTCATGGACAGCTCATTGTCGCTAATGCGCGCCGTCGATTCGAGCCGCCGCCTGGCAACGACGGTTCGCCGCAGACAGGCTTGATATGGCCGGACACATCGCATAGCTTAGGGCCCGCTTTTTCCAGAGAATCCCCGTATGACCTTCGTCGTTACAGAAGCCTGCATCAAATGCAAATACACCGACTGCGTCGAGGTGTGTCCCGTTGACTGCTTCCATGAGGGACCGAACTTTCTCGTCATCGACCCGGATGAATGCATCGACTGCACGCTCTGCGAGCCCGAGTGCCCGGTGGAGGCGATCTACTCGGAGGATGAGCTACCGGCGGACCAGGCGCATTTTCTCGAGCTGAACACAGAGCTATCCCAGCAATGGCCGGTCATCACCGAGATGAAACCGGCACCGGAAGACGACTATTCCGGTGACGTCCGCATTCATGCCGGC
>CAZFVT010000069.1:0-11770 GCA_964522355.1 uncultured Woeseiaceae bacterium
GGCATGAGCAGTGACATCGACAACATCGCCGCGGGCGATGGGCGGGTCTTCGAACTGCCGATTCAGACCGACCATCGCGGTCACGTGCGCCTGCCGCGTTTCGGCATTCGCACGCTTTATCCTTTTGAGCTCTTTCGCGCCTGGGCCTGGCTGCATATGGATTTATCCGGACTCGTGTACCCGGCGCTCGCGGAACAGGCGCCGGAACCGCCACCTACGCAGTCCGCCCGCGGCCATCGGCAGCACGATGCGCGCGGCGAGGAAGACTTCGCCGGTTTGCGGCAGTTCAATCCCGGTGACTCACCGCGGCACGTCGCCTGGAAGGCCTATGCCAGAAGCGGCGATCTGCTGGCCAAGCGTTTCTCCGGCGCCGATACCAGCAGCCAGTGGCTCGACTACGATGCCGTGGAAGCGGCGAACAGCGAACAGCGTCTTTCGATTCTGGCCACCTGGATTGTGGACGCCGATCGACTCCAGCGCGACTACGGCCTGAGAATTCCCGGCAGCGAGTTTCCGCCCGCGCACGGCGACGAGCACAGGCATCGATGCCTGCGGGCGCTGGCACTGTTCGACCCCGATGAGAAGAGCGACGATGGCCAGGGCTAAAGGTACCGACGGTTCGCTGCTGTCGAGCCTGCCCTGGACCTTGGCGGCGCTGGGTGTTGCCATTGCGCCGCACCTGCCCTACCTGCCGATCTGGGTATCGCTGACCTTGTTCACCTGCGCGCTTGGCCGCTGGCAGGTCGAGCGGCGGCGCTGGAAGCTACCGGGGCCCTGGCTGAGACTGATCCTCGCCGTGTTCTGCTTCATCGGTGTCTATGCGACCTATGATTCCATCAGCGGTGTCGGGCCCGGTTCATCGCTGCTGGCGGTGATGGCCGCGCTGAAGCTGCTCGAAACGCGGGCGCGCCGCGATCAGTTCGTCCTGTTATTTCTGATCATCTTCCTGATCATGGCCGCGCTGCTGCGAGAGCAGTTCGTCTGGTCACTGCCCTATATGCTCCTGGGGGTGTTCATCACGATGACTGCCTGGCTGCAGATGTCGATGAGCCGGGGCACGAGTATTCGCCTTTCGTTCGCAGACAGCGGCCGCCTGATCGCGTATGCCGTCCCGCTGATGCTCGCCATGTGGATCTTTTTTCCGCGCATCGCCACACCCTTCTGGGCCGTGCCTATCGACACCAGCAGCGGCGTCTCAGGGCTTTCCGATGAGATGAGCCCGGGCGACATCAGCTCATTGTCGGGTTCCAACGAGGTTGCATTCCGGGTTCGGTTTGACGACGTCGTGCCCGAACCGAGCGAACGCTACTGGCGCGGCCTCATTCTGCATCGCTTCAACGGCCGAACCTGGACGGGCAATGAGCCGACCATCGTATCCGCGGAGAATAGGGCAATCGACTACATCGGCCGCCCCGTAAGTTATGAGATTACGCTGGAACCCACGCGGCAGCACTGGGTATTCGCACTGGACGTACCGTTTGAGTGGAGCCTCGACAAGACCTTCATGGGCCGGCAGCATCAGCTCAGTCGCGCGCAGCCCATAGATCAGCGTATCAGCTACCGGGCAACCTCATACTCCGATTTTCGTCTGAACCCGGAAATCAGCTCCACGTCTTTCAGGTACCACCTGCGTCTGCCGAACAACAACAATCCACGCAGCATCGACTTTGCGCGGCAGCTGCGCGCAACGGTCGGCAGCGACAGGGCCTACATCGGCGAGGTCCTCGACGTATTTAGCGAGCAAGAGTTTTACTACACCCTTGATCCGCCGGCGCTCGGCCGAAATTCGGTTGATGAGTTCCTGTTCCAAACCCGCCGCGGCTTCTGCGAGCACTACGCGTCGGCGTTCGCGATACTGATGCGTGCCGCTGGCATCCCCTCCCGAGTGGTGGTGGGATACCAGGGCGGCCAGGTCAACACCATGCTGGACGACCATTACCTGATCGTTCGGCAGTCCGACGCACACGCCTGGACCGAAGTGTGGCTGGAGGGGCGCGGCTGGACCAGGGTCGACCCCACGGCGGCCGTTGCGCCTGAGCGCATCGAGAGCGGACTCAGAGACGCCGCCCTGGGTGGCGCTGCCATCGCCTGGGGCCTTGGCATGAGGTCCAGGCTTTGGGAAGACCTGACCCTGACCTGGGACATGATCAACGCCAGATGGAACGAGTGGGTTCTCGCCTATGGTGACGAGAATCAGCTGTCGTTTATGCGCTACCTGGGCATGGACGAACCCAGCCTGCGCAAGATGCTCCTGACCCTGATATCCACGATCGCCGCCTTGCTGGCCGGTTTCACCCTGCTGCTGGCGTATCGTTATCGACCACCGCCGGTTGATCCCGTACGCCGGGAGTACAACCGATTCATGCGGAAGTGCGGCATTCCGGCCAGGCGCGGCGAAGCACCGCTCGACTATCTCGCGCGGGTAAGTCGCGAGCGCCCTGCCCTTGAAAAAGAATCGGCCGCCATTACCGAGCTTTACCTCGAAGCGCGCTACGGCGCGAGCGGTGACGCTGCAATGCCCGCACTGAAGAACGCGATTGCCCGATTTCGCCCGGCGTTGAGGTCGGGCCTCGGCCAGAAATCACGGGCTTCCGGCTAGGAAGACGGCCTTTCGTTGACCCTCATGAGCAGAAGCGCGCCGGCGAGATAGAGGGGCAGCAACGCAATCAGGACCGCCTTCGGATCCTCTGATATCTGCGTTCCCAGGCCGACGACGACGGGGCCAAGCACGTGAGCAAGCTTGGTGAGCATGTTGTAGAAACCAAAGAACTCACCCGATCGCTCCTCTGGAATCAGGCCCGCAAAAAATGATCGGCTCATGGCCTGCACACCGCCCTGAACCAGGCCGATCAGTAACGCCATCACATAGAACTGGGCAACGCTTTCCAGAAACACCGCCCACACGGCGACGCTGGCGTAAACCGCCAGGCCGATCAGGGTCGCCGCCTTTTGGCCGATGCGGTTGCCCAGGAAGCCGTAACCGATCGTCGCCGGAAAACCGACGAAGTTCGTAATCAGCAGAGCCTTGACGAGGTCTACCTGGGAGAAACCCAGCCGCTGTCCGAAATTCACGGCCATCACGATAACGGTGAAGACCCCGGCGATATATAAAGTGTAGGCGGTCAGGAAGCGAACGACCTCACGATAGCGACCTACCTGTCGAGCCGTTTGCAGCAGCGCCCGGTAAGCCGTGGCAACGACTTTGCCATCCGCTCCCAGCCGCGCAGCAGGCTCGGACACATAGGCCATCAGTGGCAGCAGAAACACGAACCACCAGACGCCGACCGAAAGAAAAGCCACGAGTACGATGTCGGCGGTGCCGCTAAAGCCAAAGCGCTCGGGCGAGGCCATGATCCATACCTGCAGGGTCAAAAGCAGGGCACTGCCGACGTAACCGAGCGAGTACCCAAGTGCGGATACGAGGTCAAAGTCCTCCGGACGGCTAACCTCGACGATCAGCGAATCGTAGACGACATTCGCACTGTAGAAACCGATCGAGCCAAAGAAGAACGCCAGCAAGGCCATCGGCCATCGCCCTTCCGGTACGAAGGCCAGGCTGACCGTAGCTAGAGCACCCAGCAAGCCCAGCACAAAGAGTATTCGCTTGCGCCGACCGCTGCTGTCGGCAAGTGCGCCGAGAATCGGTGACATGATCAGCACAACCGCACTGGCGGCCGCGGTGGTCCACGCCAGCCGGCTGGTCACAACGGCGCCCTCGGCGCCGGCGCTCCAGTAGCTGCCGATAAACAACGGAAACAGTACGGCGATCGAGCTCAACGCGAACGCCGAGTTGCCGCAGTCGTAAAGCGCCCAGGAAATACTCTTTCGATTTAGCCAGGCGAACCGACTTGCCGCTGCCCTGCCCGTCATGCCTGGACTCTGAACACGCGCCTAGAGCTCGCGGGTTTCCCGGAACCGGATGTCGGGCCAGCGCTCCATCGTGAGGTTCAGGTTCACGCGGCTCGGCGCTACGTATACCAGCTCACCGGCGTGATCGATCGCGAGGTTGTCAAACGCCTTCTTCTTGAAGTCTTCGAGCATCTTTGGATCGTCGCACTCTATCCAGCGCGCCGTCGCGACGTTAATGGCCTCGAACTTGCTTTCAACATTGTATTCGTGCTGCAGGCGATGGGCGACGACGTCAAACTGCAGCGGGCCAACGGCTCCAAGTATCAGGTCATTGTTCCTCATCGGCCGGAACAGCTGCGTCGCGCCTTCTTCGCAAAGCTGGTCGAGGCCCTTTTGCAGGGCCTTGAGGCGCAGGGGATCCGCAAGTATTACCCGGCGAAAAATCTCCGGCGCGAAGCTGGGAATGCCGGAAAACCGTATCGCTTCGCCCTGAGAGAAGCTGTCGCCAATGTTGATCGTTCCGTGATTGTGGATACCGATGATGTCTCCGGCGTAGGCCGTGTCGGCATGCTGCCGGTCAGACGCCATAAAGGTAATCGCGTCAGGAATCTTCATGTCCTTGCCGGCACGCACGTGCTGGACGCGCATGCCCTTCGTGAACTTCCCCGAGCAAAGACGCATGAAGGCGATTCGGTCTCGATGCCCCGGGTCCATGTTCGCCTGGATCTTGAAAACAAATCCCGTCAGCGATTCTTCGCCGGCATCGACCATGCGACTTTCGGTCTTGTGCTGTTCCGGCTGCGGCGCATACTCAACGAACTCGTCGAGCAGCTGCTTGACGCCGAAATCTGACAGCGCCGAACCAAAGAACACCGGCGTCTGCTTTGCAGCACGATAGGCCTCGAGGTCGAACTCCGGGCAGGCACCGCGAACCAGCTCAATCTCTTCCCGAAACGTCCGAGCCTCATCCCCAAGGACGGCGTCCGCCTCCGCCGAATCGAGTCCCTCAACAACTTCGATGGTCGACGCTTTCTCCCGGCTGTCGCCCGAGTACAAATAGATGCGATCCTGGAGCAGGTGATAAACGCCTTTCAGGCTTCGCCCCATGCCCAGCGGCCAGGTAATCGGCGCACACTGGATGTCGAGCACAGATTCGATTTCATCGACCAGCTCGATCGGCTCGCGGCCATCACGATCGAGCTTGTTGATAAAGGTCATGATCGGCGTATCGCGAAGCCGGCAGACCTCCATCAGCTTGACGGTACGCGTTTCGACGCCCTTGGCGCAGTCAATCACCATCAACGCCGAATCGACGGCCGTCAACGTGCGGTAGGTGTCCTCGGAGAAGTCTTCGTGGCCCGGCGTATCGAGCAGATTCACGACGCAGTCACCGTAGGGAAACTGCATGACGGATGACGTGACCGAGATCCCGCGCTGCTGCTCGAGCAGCATCCAGTCCGAGGTCGCATGGCGGCTGGCCTTGCGGCCCTTGACCGTACCGGCGAGCGAAATGGCACCCCCGTAGAGCAACAGTTTCTCAGTGAGCGTCGTCTTGCCCGCATCCGGGTGAGAAATAATCGCAAACGTCCGGCGTCTGCTGACTTCTTGTTCGATGGTCGACATGTTCGTTGATGGTTGCCGGAATCGGCGTCGGAGACCGGCTGTGCCGGTCCGGCGGCGCAGTGTAGCCCACGAGCGCGGACGTCGCTACAGCGCGACGCAACGTCAGGAGCCTATCTTGAGTCCAGACTCAGGGACAGGACGTCAGCGTCCTCTCGCCCGTCCTTCGCCTGGTAGTAAGCCGGCCGCTTGGCGATCTTGTGGAAGCCTTTCTTGCGGTAGAGCGCCAGCGCCCCGACGTTGCTCGGCCGGACTTCGAGAAATATGGCCGCAACTTCGGCCAGACGCGCCTTGTCCAGGACCGCATCGAGGAGCAGCTCACCGTACCCCAGCCCCCGATACTCCGGATCCACGCAGAGATTGAGGATATGCGCTTCGCCAGCAGCGATAGAGAGGATGCTGTAGCCGGCCGGCTGCGTACCGTGTTCAATCGTCAGGCACACGTAGCCCGCCAGCATGCAGTCGCGAAACACGCCGTGGCTCCAGGGAAAGTCGTAGCTCCGCCGCTCGATGTCCGAGATATTGGGCAGATCGTCGTAGGTCATGCTACGAACGCTGACGGGGACCTCTTCGATTCGTGAAATCATCGGCCTATTGTCGCAAAGTCCGGCGCGCAAGGCACAAATCCTCCCACACCTTGCGCTTCTGCGCGGGGCTGCGCAGCAGGTACGCCGGGTGATAGGTCACCACCATTGGCGTGTCGTCGGGGCCGGCGCGGTACAGCTTGCCACGCATGCGCCCGATCGGGGCGTCGCTGCCGGTGAGCTGCTGGGCCGCGATGCGGCCAACAGCAAGAATCAGCCGTGGCTTCACCAGCGCGATCTGGCGGTCGAGATACGGGCGGCAGGCTGCCGCTTCATCGACGCCCGGGTCACGGTTGTTCGGCGGTCGGCACTTAAGAATATTCGCAATAAAGACTTTGTCCCGGTCGAGCCCAACGGACCTCAGTACCTCGTCGAGCAGCTTACCCGCGCGGCCGACAAACGGCTCGCCGCGACGATCCTCCTCAGCGCCCGGTGCCTCGCCGATGATCATCCATTCCGCGTCCTGATTGCCGACGCCAAAAACGGTCTGGGTCCGGCTGGTATGCAATCCGCAGCGCTCGCAACCCGAGACCGTGCTGCGGAGTGACGTCCAGTCAGCCTCCTCTACCCCCGCTAGCTGGACCTCGTCGGCCGGCGCTTCGACCGGTCCGGCCGCTTCATCGACGGAAGGAGCACCACGCAGCCGCCAGGTGTCAATCTCCAGCGCGTCCAGGTAGGACCGCCGTCGCTGTGGGGACAGATCGTTCATGAAGGCAATAGTGCCATGAGGAGGATGCCGGCGCGTAGCCGGGTTGGCGCTGCCCCGTCCTAGTGGGATGGCAGCCTGGCCAATACGTCGCTGCCCGCGGTGACCGACTGACCGGCCTCGACCTGCAGGCGAGCCACAACCGGAACCTGTACCTCCGCGACTGCCGTCAGCCGCAGGAACGCGCAGCGCTGGCCCTGGCCCACGCGCTCGCCGTAACGGGCGAATGCCTTGGGTACCAGGCCGAATCGATGCTCGCGAAAACGCAGGACGACGTCGTCGCCCTCGTCCGTTCGCAGCCACAGGCCGCCGTTGCCCGTCGTCTGTGGCTCTGCAGGGCCGTCAGTTGCGAAGTCGAGCACTTTGCCCTCCACCGGAGACCGTGCCGTGTAGGTGCCGAGACTATTGACCCTGATCGATATCACCTGCGCCTCCGCACCCAGCATCGAGTGTTCCGTAAGGCCGACGTCGAGGACGACACCATCAACGGGACTAACGACGCCGAGCGGAACCGCGGGTACCGGACGCTCCGGGTCCCGAAACAGCAGAAAGAAATACCCGAACAGGAGCAGAGGAGGAATTGCTTCGAGCCAGCCGAAATAGCGCCCCGCAACCATAACAAGTAGCGCTGCCCCGATCAGAAAGGGGTAGCCCTCGCTGGCGACGAATGGATTGGTCGTGGTGCGTCTCAAAGTCGTGTTCGTCGCGCGGTGGTCGAGTCGTGTCTGAAGCGTTAAGTCGCCGGAAGCCCGGGGAGTCTCCAAGAAATTCGCCCGCCAGACAAGTCGACCCGATTTTCGGCCGCAGAGCACACCGGCACACGCAGGGATTCCGGGCATCGCGGGGTTTTGTGTGTAGAATACGCGCCCTCTTTCAGACGCCAGTTTATCCACCATGCGCTACTCCGAATTCGGACTGACAACCCTCAAGGAAACCCCCGCCGAGGCGGAGATCGTCAGCCATCAGCTCATGCTGCGCGCGGGCCTGATCCGCAGGCTTGCCTCGGGCCTGTTCACGTGGATGCCGCTTGGCCTTCGCGTGCTGCGCAAAGTCGAAGCTGTGGTTCGAGAGGAGATGGATCGTGCCGGCGCGCTCGAACTCCTGATGCCGGCCGTCCAGCCGGCCGAACTCTGGCAGGAATCCGGACGCTGGGACAAGTATGGCTCGCTGCTGTTGCGCATGAACGATCGGCACGACCGGGCGTTCTGCTTTGGCCCAACCCACGAAGAAGTCATCACCGATATCGCACGTCGGGAACTCTTCAGCCACAAGCAGTTGCCGGTCAATTTCTACCAGATTCAGACGAAATTTCGGGATGAGATTCGTCCGCGATTCGGCGTTATGCGCGCCCGCGAATTCATCATGAAGGACGCCTACTCCTTCGATATCGACCAGGAGGGACTGGAGCAGAGCTATCGGCGCATGCACGCCGCCTACACGGCAATTTTCGAGCGCCTCGAACTCGAGTTCCGCGTCGTCGATGCGGACAGCGGCGAGATCGGCGGCAGCCGTTCCCAGGAATTTCACGTCATTGCCGATTCCGGTGAAGACGCCATTGCCTACAGCGAAGACGACCAGTACGCCTCCAACATAGAAACCGCGGCGACGCTGCCGCCCGCCGGCGGACGGGCAGCACCAACCTCGGACATGGAAGTGATCGACACGCCCGGAACCACCACCATCGAAGCGCTCTGCAAGCTCCTCGACGTTAGCGCCGAGCAGACGCTGAAGACGCTTATCGTCGAGGGCGATGAAGGGCCGGTTGCCCTGGTGCTGCGCGGAGATCATGAGCTTAATGCCATCAAGGCAGCCGCGCTTGACGGCGTGCGTTCCCCGCTAACGCTTGCTGAAGGCAAGGCCGTCTTCGATGCCAGCGGTGCCAAAGCTGGCTACGTGGGCCCGGTTGGCCTCGACATCCCGGTTTATTTTGACCACGCGACGGCCTCGATGAGTGACTGCGTTTGTGGCGCCAATCAGAACGGCAAGCACATCACGGGCGTCAATTTCGGCCGAGACCTGCCGGAGCCGGAAACGGTCGACCTCAGGAACGTCGTGGACGGCGACCCAACGCCAGGCGGCAAAGGCACGCTGCGCATCGCTCGCGGCATCGAGGTCGGGCACATCTTCCAGCTCGGTACAAACTACAGCGAAGCCTTGAACGCAACCGTCCAGGATGCGGAAGGCAATGATGCGACCTTGGTGATGGGCTGCTACGGAATCGGCGTAACGCGAATTGTCGGTGCGGCCATCGAGCAAAACCATGACGAGCGCGGCATAATCTGGCCGGAGCCGCTGGCGCCGTTCGACGTGGTCATTGTGCCTATCAACATGCAGCGCTCTGACAGCCTACGGGAAGCGACCGAGGCGCTGTACGAGGAACTCAAGGCCGCCGGCTTCGAGGTACTGCTGGACGATCGCGACGCCAGGCCGGGCGTGAAGTTTGCGGACGCCGAACTGATTGGCATCCCCCATCGCCTGGTGATCAGTGAGAAAGGCGTCGCGGCCGGTGAACTGGAGTATCGCCATCGACGCGATGCTGAAGCGCAGGTCTTGAAACGTGATGAGGCTCTCGCCCTTCTGAGTAAGGCCTGAAATACGATGTAGGATCCGGGTTCCTCAGCTGGCGAAGGAAAGCTGATGAAGCGATTACTGGCAATGGCTGCCGGACTGCTGCTCTTCTCGAGCGCGATTCCGGCCACCCAACAAGAGCCCGATGCGGCCCTTGTAGAGCTGCTGCGAGTTGCTGCCGGAAACGCGGACAGTTTTGCCGACGAGTTCGACGCCCAGGTCTGGCTGACGGACATGTCCAGCCGCCTCGAGCGGCAGGTATCGGATCCCGAAGAACGCATCGAGATTCTCCGTCACGTGCACTACGAAGCAACGCGCGCGGAACTGGCACCGGAATTGGTGCTCGCGGTGATCGACGTCGAAAGTAACTTCGATCGATTCGCCATTTCGCACGTGGGCGCTCGCGGCCTGATGCAGATCATGCCTTTCTGGCTTAATGAAATCGGCCGACCCGACGATAATCTCATGCACATCCGCACCAATCTTCGATTCGGCTGCACGATTCTGAAGTACTACCTGGATATCGAAGACGGAGACCTGGTTCGCGCGCTGGGCAGGTATAACGGCAGCCTGGGGAAGCGACGCTATCCGAACAAGGTTCTCGATAAGCTCCGCCTCAAGTGGTATCGGGTCTGAGTCGAGCCGCGCCTAACCCGTCGAGAAGCCTTCTGATACCTCGTCGTCACTCGACGCAGAAGCCACTGCGGTAACGCTGGCCAATCGAGGACCGTGGTGCAGCCATCGGAGCAAGTTCTCATGCTGTGCTTCGGTTCCGGAAGCGAGCACTTCGACCCGGCCATCAGGCAGATTGATGGCATAGCCGTCCATTCCGAGTCGCAACGCCTCATCGCGCGTCGACGCGCGAAAGAATACGCCCTGCACTCGGCCGGAGACGAAGTAACGGCGAACGACGACCGACATGTCACCCCCGGCCTTAATACGAACCGGCCTTGGCTTCGACGGCCCGATGTTCGGCGAGCTCGTAACACGAGTTACGGCAAATGGTATGGATGGGAATCACGGCACGACGCTAGCAACCGCAGGCTTCGCCGGTCAAATTCTACGTGGCGACTGACGTCGAACATTGGCCCTGCTAAAGTGCTCTCCGAGTCTGCCCGCCCACCTCACTGGAGTGTCCATGCCGTTGCTCATTTATCACAATCCACGCTGCTCCAAGTCGCGGCAGACGCTCGCGATTCTTGAGGAATCGGGCGCCGACGTCGAGGTCGTTGAATATCTCAAGAACCCGCCGGATGCCGAAACCATTGGGTCGCTGGCACAAATGCTGGGTCTTGGCGTAGCGTCGCTCATGCGCACCGGCGAGGACGACTATCGCCAGGCCAGTGACTTGCCAGCGGCGGACGACGACGTCGCGCTCGCGAACTGGTTAAGCGCGCATCCTCGCGTCCTGCAGCGTCCGATCGTCGTTGATCCGGACGCGAAAACTGCTGTAATCGGGCGACCGCCGGAAAACGTCAGGGAGCTGCTGTACTCATGATTGAGGTGCTCGTTCTCTACTACTCACGCAACGGCGCTACCGAGATGCTGGCGAGGGAAGTTGCGCTCGGCGTCGATTCAGCCGCCGGCGCGCAAACCCGGCTCCGAACGGTGCCGCCCGTATCCCCCGTCACCGAGGCCACCGAAGATGCCGTGCCGGCCAGTGGACCGGCGTACGTCACGCGGGCCGACCTCGAGGACTGCGCCGGTCTGGTCATGGGCAGCCCGACCCGCTTCGGCAACATGGCGGCTCCCTTAAAGCATTTTATCGACAGCACCGGCTCTGCGTGGATGAGCGCAACGCTTGCCGGCAAGCCGGCCGGACTCTTTACCTCGACTTCCAGCCTGCATGGTGGCCAGGAGTCGACACTGTTGAGCATGTCGCTGCCGCTGTTGCATCACGGCATGCTGCTGGTTGGTGTCCCCTACTCGGTCGAGGCGCTGTCAACGACGACCAGCGGCGGCACGCCGTATGGCGCATCGCATGTGAGCTGGAATCAACAGCCGGACGCACTTAGCGATGATGAGCGCGAGATCGCGCAGGCGCTGGGCCGTCGCGTTGCCGAGACCGCCATCAAGCTCGCGAGCGACTGAGCGCAGTCTGCGGGGCAGATTCGCCCGCTAGCCGCCCAGCACGGACTTGACGAAGGGCACGGTGAGGCGCCGCTTGGCAACCATGGCCTCCGCATCCAGGCGATCCAGCAATTCGTACAGGCTTCCCATGTCACGTCGCTGGCGATTCAGCAGGAATCGCGCGGTTTCGTCGGGCAGCTCCAGCCCGCGGTGACGGGCACGCAGCTTAAGCGCCGCGTGAAGCCCATCGTCATCCAGGGCCACTAACTGAAACGATGGCAACTGCGAGAATCGGCTGCTGCCATCGTCTCGCGCGAAACCTGCTTCCCGCGCCCCGGTCTCGGCGGCGGCGACAACGGTGGCTCCGTGATCC
>CAZFVT010000070.1:0-8514 GCA_964522355.1 uncultured Woeseiaceae bacterium
TACCATCGGCAGACCACCGGACCCGAAATTCTCAAGGATTTTGCCGGCAAGCGCCTGGACTACTGGGTGACCGGCTGGGGCACCGGGGGCACGATGACCGGCGCCGGCGAAGTCCTGAAGGCCGCCCGCCCGGATCTTAAGATTGTTACAACCGAGCCGGAGGCCGCGAAGCTGCTGGCGGGCGACGAGTGGCAGCCGCACAAGATTCAGGGCTGGACGCCCGACTTCGTTCCCGAGGTTCTGAACCGCGACATTTTCGACGACAACGTTCCGGTCAGCGACGAAGAGAGCCGCGACGTCGCCCGGCGGCTAGGCGCCGAAGAGGGCATCTTCTCAGGCATCTCGGGAGGCGGAACCCTGGCTGCCGCGCTCAAGGTTGCGGAGTCTGCCGAGGAAGGCACGGTGATTCTGGCCATGCTCCCGGATACCGGGGAGCGTTACCTCGGCGCCTATCTGTTTGAAGACGTCGCCGAAGGCTCTGACGACGAGTGGCTGGAAACGCTATAGGAATATTGAGGGCGCGAACAATCTGCACCCTTGAGGAGGCGCCGGCTGATCAGCCGGCGTCTTCCGTTATGACGCGAAAACCTGAGTCCGTGCGCTGCCAATAGAGTCGCTTCCAGGTTGTCACCCGACCACCCGGCCTGTCGGTGGTTTGGCGGAAACGGGCGAGGTAAAGGTTGCTTTCTTCAGGGTCGCGCATCAGCAAAACGTCATCGATAGCCAGATCATTGATCGGGCTTGCCGCAAAACTCTCCATGCGGAACCGCGCCCACTCTCGCTTGCTCATGCCGCGCGCCTCAAAGTCATCGTGGTAAAGCGACATGTAGGCGTATAGATCGCCGGCCCGTAGCGCGCTCTGCCAATGCTGCAGGCTTTCGTGCAGCGCCTGTCGATCCGCCTGCAAGGCTTCCGGTTCAGTCCACTCGATCTGGCGAGTCACAATGACCGGCGTCGAATGCATGGTCAGCGACGGCCGCAGATCCAGCAGCTGGTCGTTCGGCAAGGCCAGGCAGCCGTCCGTATCGAGCGGTGGCCTGATCGGCGTATCGGGATGAACGCCGTGCAGCCAGATGCCGTGGCCGGTGCGATCGAGCCGGCGATCCCAGGTGTTGGGGTAATCCATGACAAAGGCGGCCGCGCCGTACTTTGGGTTCAGGCGTCGCGTGTCGAGCTCCTCTGTGAGGAAGTAAACGCCAAGCGGCGTACGCCGGTCGCCGCTGCGTTCTTTGCCGACGCCGCGCAAGCCCACCGACAGGTAGCGCTGCTCCTGGTAGGAGACCGCGGCGTTCGCGTGTGAGAACTGCAGCAGTGAGGCGTTTGACGTATCGGCTACGAGCAGGGTGTCGACGGTCGCCGGGACTTCGAGGAAGTAGGCGGGTACGAGACTGCCGCTGCGCTCGCGATAACCAAAGTCGTCGTCGGCCAGCACCGTTGTTGCCGTTAGCCCGAGGCACAGCACGGAAAAGAGGTAGCAGCTAAGGTCGTTCAGGGCTCGTCGCATGATGAATGGAAACGTCATCAGGATAGCAATGATACCGCGCGACGCGGGCCAAAAAGTAGGTACCAGTCGAAGCTTCGGAGACTGCCGCTGTCAGTCCCGGTCGCTAGCACGGCGCCGGCGGCGTCGCGCTGCGCCTTGATGGCGACCAGAAAGGTCCCTCAACAACCTGCGCCTCGGCCATGACTCGCGACCAGTGCATCTCACGCTGGTAGTAAATCTCGACCCACAGCCGATCCCCCGGTTTGCCATAGCGCGCGTCCACGGATGCCAGGGCGATGTTCTTCTTGCAAACCGGCGACCAGACCGCCGACGTCGTGAAGCCGATGCTGCCGCCCTTACCGCGGCGATTGCCGAAAACGTAGGCATTGACGGCCGGTTTGTTGCCCTCAATGTCGAGGCGCGCGAAACGCCAGCGCGACCCGTTGCGGTACTCCTCGGCGAGCGCGCGGCGCCCGTTGAAATTGGCCTTGCCGAAGTCAACGAGCCAGTCGAGACCCAACTCCAACGGTGAGCGGGTGCGTCCGGTGCGCACCACGGATTTGGCTGGCAGGAAATCGACGCCCGCCTGTATGAAGCCAGCTTCAACACGGGCGAGCTGCAGCGCATCGCCGCCCATAGGGCGTATGCCGTAGACTCTGCCTGCCTCGAACAGCGCATCCCACAAGGCGGTCGCGGCCGCCGGCTCAATCCAGAGTTCGTAGCCCAGGTCGCCGGTGAATCCGGTCCTCGACACCAGCAGCTGGCTGTTGCCGAAGGTCACTTCCATTGAGCGAAACGGGCGCAGCTCGTCGAGATCGGGGATGCCGAGCGCTTTGAGCACGCTGTAGGACGTGGGCCCCTGTAGTGCCAGCGCGGCAACGTCCGCCGTTTCGTCGACGATACGGACATCGAAACCCAGCGAAGAATCGATCAGCCAGTCGTACTGGCGCTCCTGCGCGCACAGGCGATACTCCCCGGGCGCGAGGTGAAACACCGTGCCGTCATCGAGAAGCTGCCCCTGCTCGTCACACCAGGCCACATAGGCTACCTGGCCTGGGACGACCCGGCTCATGTCGCGGGTCACGAGCCGATTCACAAATGCCTCAGCATCGTCACCGATAATGCGGTACTTGCACATTGGCGAGAGGTCGAAGACGGCCGCCGCATTGCGGATCGCAAAGTACTCGAGCTCGGCATCGAACAGGGCGTTGGGAACGGTATAGCCATTCCATTGATGCCATTCGTTCAGCAGGTCGTTGGCCTTAAGACACTCATGGAAGGGCGAGGTCAGGCGTCCTCGCGGAACCTCAAACGGCGAATTCGCTATGACCATGACGGCTTGTCCTTTGCCAGAATGGCGCTGGCGGCATTGAGCCCGACAGCACCCGAAACGCCGCCGCCCGGGTGAGCGCCGGCGCCACAGAGGTAAAGCCCGTCGAGCGGCAGAGCATACTGGGCCGCACCGGCGACGGGTCGTACGAAGAAAAACTGGTCGAAAGACAGCTCCGTGTGATGCCAGTGACCGTTCGGCAGGCCGAAGAGCTTTTCCAGGTCCGGCGGCACAAGAAGCTCCGCGGCAACGACCTTCTCCCGCAGGTCCGGCATGTGGGTCTCGAGAACCGACAACGTGCGTTCCAGGAAAGCATCTCGCGCCCCGTCGCCCCAGCCTTCCTTAAGGTGATAGGGAGCGTACTGGACGGAGGCCGCAAGCACGTGCTTGCCAGCCGGCGCCAGGTCGGCATCGTGGACTGTCGGAAACGTCATTTCGACGACGGGTGCTTCGGAGAATTCGCCATACTTGGCCGGGTTAAAGGCCCGCTCCACGTAGTCAGCGTCAGGAGCAATCAGGAGGCGATTGCCGAGCGCCTCGTTTTCAAGTCCCTGCACATCCGGCAAGGCATCGAGTGCCAGGTGCAGCCGTGCGACATTGCCGGCTCCACGCAGGTTTTTGACCCGGGTGACGAAACGGGTTTCGAAATGCCGCGCGCCGACCAGGTCGAACACGGTCTGCTTCGGATCGATCCCGGAAACCACGACCTGGCTTCCGTAGCGTTCTCCGTCTTCGGTTTCCACCGCGGCGACGCGCCCGTTCTCAACGACGACTGACGTGACCTTCGCGCCCGTGCGGATTTCGACGCCCGCGGTTCGCGCCCGCTCTGCCATGGCCTCACTCAAAGCTGACATACCGCCTTTAGGTACGGACAGCTCGCTGCCGCCGCAGCGTCGATAGAGGTAGGTCAGAACGGTGCCGGGAGAACGCGGACCAAGATGACTGCCGAGGGTTGCATCGGCGCTCAGCATCCCCCCGAGCAGCGGGTTTTTGAAACGCTCTGCCAGTTCATCGTAGAGATTCATGCCGAGCATGCGCAGGAAGCTCTGCATGTTGGCCTTGCCAAGCCGTCGCAGGTCCAGGCCGAGCCCCAGCAAGCGGAGCGTATCGCGGTGGCGCTCACTGCCGAGCCTCGGTGGCACCCGCGTCAATTGGCGATTCAGGACGCGGGCGAAGCGCTCGGTCACGCGGTAAAACTCACGCCAGGACTCTGCGTCGTAGGCTTCCACACCCTCCAGGCGATCGCCTCGAACCTGCAGGTGATTGCCGCTTTCATGCAATCCGACGGATGCCAGGCCGCTGGCAGCCATCGGCAGACCTTTTAGGCCCATCGCCTTGGCGACCGCCGGCTGCAGCTGATAAAGAAACTGCGCGGCCCCCGACACGTGGAAGCCATCAGCAAACTCCCGCGTCACGGCCGCGCCACCCACCCTCTGGTTGGCTTCGAGCAGCAGCACGGTGCGATCAGCCTCGGCGAGGCGGGTCGCACACACCAGTGCGTTGTGACCGCCGCCGATGACGATAACGTCGTATCGATCAATCATCGCCGAAATTCTCTGGCACCGTGTTTCGCCGACGCAGATCACGGAGTATTTCGCGCGCCGCGTTTGCACCGGGCGCCGCCATCACGCCGCCTCCGGGATGGGTGCTGGAGCCACACATGTAGAGCTTATCGACCGGCGTGCGGTACTGGGCGAAGCCAGGCACCGGCCGATTGAACATGAGCTGATCCATCGTCAGTTCACCGTGGAAGATGTTGCCCTCGGTAATGCCGATTTCTCGTTCGATGTCCGCCGGGGTGCGGACCTCTACGTGCAGGATCAGGTCCTTGAAGTCCGGACTGTAGTTGGCGATCTGGTCAATGACGGTCTGCCCGAAAGCGTCACGCTCCTCGTCGGTCCAGCCCCGACCCTCGAGTTCATAGGGGCAGTACTGCACAAAGCAGCTCATCATGTGCTTGCCCGGCGGCGCGAGCGTCGGGTCGATGAGGCTCGGGATAACCATGTCCATGTACGGGTCTTTGGACCAGGTGCCGGCCTTCCAGTCGTCGTAGGCGCGCTCCATGCGTTCCAGCGAGTCGATGAAATGCATGTCTGCGTGATAGAGCGGGCTGCCCTGCGGCAACGCGGGAAACGTGGGCAGACCGTCGAGCGCAATGTTCAGCTTGCCGGAGGACCCGCGAATCTTGAAGTTGGCGACGCGTTTTCGAAACTCACGGTTAACGTCGGCTTCATCCATGCAGGTCAGGAACGTGCGCTTGACGTCCATCGCCGACACCACGGTTCGCGCGTTGATCTCCTCGCCGTTCTCCAGCCCGACGCCCACCGCTTTGCCGTTAACCACCTTGATCTTCTCTACACCAGCCTCGGTGCGGAGCTCGCCGCCCGCGGCCTGGAAGGCACCGGCAAGCGCGTTTGAAACGGCACCCATGGCGCCGCGCGCGTAGCCCCAGGTGCCGATGTTGCCGTCGACATCGCCCATGTAGTGATGGAGCAGCACGTAGGCCGTGCCGGGCGAGTGGACGCCGAGCGCGGTGCCGATGATGCCGCTGTCCGACTTCGCCGCCTTGATGACGTCGGTCTCGAAGTATTCGCCGAGGTAATCGGCAACGCTTGCCGTCCAGAACCTTAAGGTTTCGTAGATGCGGTCTTCACCTAGTTCAAGCACCTTGCTGCCAAGCAGCAGGAGCTCGGTGATATCCCGCGGGTGGAAAGACGTCGGGTCAGGTGGCGTGCGCAGCAGGAAGTCGCGAATCAGCCGGCACTGGCGCTGGGTGTCGGCGGCGTAGCGCTCGTAAGCATCCGCATCGTATCGAGAGTGACGCGCGCGTTCGCGGTAGGCCGCCTCGGGCTCGTGGTAGGAACCGAAGTAGTCGCCGTTCTCCATGAAGGTGACATTGCCGCCGTAGGGCGTGACCTGCAGGCCGAAGCGGTGCAGCTCGAGCTCGCGAAAAATCTCCGGCCGCAGCAGGCTGCAAACATAGGAACAATTGGAGTAGATCCAGTTGTCGTAGAGTTCGCGGCTGACGGCAGCGCCACCGATGTAGTCGTTCTTTTCGACGCAGACGACGTCGAGCCCTGCCTTCGCGAGGAATGCGGCATTCGTCAGGCCGTTGTGACCGGCGCCAATTACAACGGCATCGTAGGTCTTCATCAGGACGGTTCAGGTCACCGGGATTTTCAAGCGACCAACTGTCCAAGAGCCCGGCGGCGCTGTCCAGCGTTTTCCCGCCGCTATTCCACATCATGAGGAATATCCCGGCGGGAGAAGCCAAACCATCTGCAGTAAACGTCAGGCAACTTTTCAGCGTGTCGCGTTTCCTTGACAGGTCTGGATCACCTCCATATATTCGAAGCTTCATATCTTCATGAATTTGCAGATATAAGCGATAGCGATATCGCGTCGATGGACACACGGGGGTGTGGGGGATGCCAAGTCGACAGGTCGTTGCCAAAGAATTGGCGGAAATCTTCAAGCTGATTGCTCATCCGGATCGCATTCGGGTCATCGAAGAACTCGGATCCGGCGAGAAGGACGTCAACACCCTGGCGGAGCTTCTGTCCCTGCCAGGCCCTCGTGTATCCCAGCACCTGAGCCTTATGAAAGCCCACCGGGTAGTCGCCGAAAGGCGCGACGGGCGGCGCCACTTCTATAGCCTCACTCAGCCCGAGCTCGCCGAATGGATCATCGGCGGCCTGAGCTATATCGAGGGGCGGATGGGCGTCAGTCCGAGCGCCATCGAGACCGCCAAACAACTTTGGACCGGACCGTCGTCCACGAAGGCTGCAACCTGAGTGACCACAAACGACGGCATTTCTTTACCGCAGGCATTCCGTTCGTTCGCTGATCGGGCCGCAACAGACGGGCACCAGCGGGTCCCGGCATAAGCCAGGCCTGTAGCTACCTGCTCCCAGGAGTATTCCGATGAAGTTCGATTTCTCTAATCTGCGTGGCGACATTTACGGCGGCCTGACCGCCGGTGTCGTTGCGCTGCCCCTGGCCCTGGCCTTCGGCGAAGCCTCGGGTGCAGGACCGATCGCCGGAATCTGGGGCGCGATTTTCGTCGGATTTTTTGCCTCGCTGTTCGGCGGTACCGGGGCCCAGATCTCCGGTCCAACCGGACCCATGATCGTTGTTTTTGCTGGCGTGTTTGCGGCGCTGAGCGGAGACCCTTCCCTGGTCTTCGCCGCCGTCGTCCTTGCGGGCCTGTTGCAGATCGCCTTCGGCATGTTCCGCTTCGGTGACTACATCCGCCTGGTGCCCTACCCGGTCATATCCGGATTTATGAGCGGGATCGGCTGCATCATCATTGCCCTGCAGGTCTCGCGCCTCTTCGGCCATGAACCGGAGGGCAGTGGCACCATCCCGGCGCTCTCCGCCATCCCGGGTGCGGTCATGGACCCGATCATGCCGGCCCTGATCATCGGCGCCGTTACCCTCGCAATTATCTTTACCTGGCCGAAAAGGCTCGGCAGGTTCATTCCCGCCCCGCTGGCCGCATTGATCATTGGCACCCTGCTAGGTCAGTTCATCACGGGCGCGCCGATTCTCGGCGACATTCCGACCGGGTTCCCGAGCTTTATCGTGCCGAGCTTTTCGAAAGAGACCCTTCTCATTGTCCTTGAGGCCTCTGTCGTACTGGCCTTTCTCGGCGCGATAGACAGCCTGCTGACATCCCTGGTTGCCGATAACATGACCCGTACACGCCACGACTCCGACAAGGAACTGATCGGCCAGGGCATCGGTAACACGCTCGCTGGACTTTTTGGGGCGATCCCGGGAGCGGGCGCAACGATGCGTACGGTGGTCAACATTCGTACTGGCGGCAAAACGAAACTCGCTGGAATGCTGCATGCGACCGTTCTGCTCGCCGTCGTCGTCGTCGTGGCTCCGCTGGCATCGCAGATTCCGCACGCGGTGCTGGCTGGCATTCTGATCAAGGTGGGCTGGGACATTATTGACGTCAGCTATCTGAAGCGCGCCCACAAGGGTCCGCTGTGGGATCTGTCGCTGATGGCGCTCGTCCTGCTCCTTACGATTTTCGTTAACCTCATCGCTGCCGTGCTTGCGGGCGTCGTGTTTGCCGCCCTGGCCTTTGTAAAGAGCATGGCCGACCTGCAGCTGAAGAGTTTCAAAGGTGAGACGGAAGTCGTCACCACCGAGGAGGAGCGCGCCCTGTTGAACGAAGCGCGTGGCCACATCACGCTATTTGATTTTGGTGGCCCGTTGAGCTTTGGCGCCGCGGCAGACTTGGGCCTGCAGGTGAGAGAGCGCACCAAGGACCGCGGAGACGCGATCATTCTCGATTTCAGCAAGGTGCCGTATCTCGACGTATCGGCGGCCCGTGCCGTCGAAACCATCGTCTGTGACGGCAAGAACGCCGGAAAAACGGTGTACGCGACGGGCATGAGCGAGGAAGTAAGAAGCACACTTGCAGGCCTCGACGCTGATCACTGCCTGCCGGCTGACACGAGGTTCGACACCCGCGTGGAAGCGCTGCGAGCGGCCGTCAAGGCCTACAAGGAATCCGGCGGAGGCAAGACCCAGGCTCCGCCCGGTTCAGACGACAAAGCCGAACCCGTCGGCGCCTGACGCTCTGAAGCGTCTGGGAAGGAAAAATTCAAGGCCTGTCCGATGACTTCGGGCAGGCTTTTGTTCATCACGCCACCTGCACGACCCTGATCAAGCGCAGGGGCGGTCT
>CAZFVT010000070.1:8524-11737 GCA_964522355.1 uncultured Woeseiaceae bacterium
CCTGCCAAACGCTGTTCTTTGACCGCTTAGAATCGGCCGCTCTGAAAATCCACAAACGCCTGCCGAATCTCATCGGCGGTGTTCATCACGAAGGGTCCGTAGCGGGCTATCGTCTCGTTCAGTGGCCGGCCCGCGACGACAAGGCAGGAGGCATCATCCGACGCCTGCAGTCGAACACCCTGACCTGCGCCCAGCAGGCCGATATTGCCTTTTTCAAGATGCTCACCTTCAACCGTGACTGTGCCGCCGAAGCAGTAAACGAAGGCGTTGTGCGACTGAGGCAAGGGTAGCTTTGCCGTCGAGCCGGTGGGGATGCGCACGTCGAAGTACAGGGGCTCTGTAACAACATCGCGAACCGGCCCCTCCGTGTCGCCGTAGTGGCCCGCCAGTACCCTGACCGTTACACCCTCGTTGAGCTCGACTTCCGGGACCTGTTCGGCAGGGATGTCCTGGTAGCGGGGCTCGGTCATCTTGTCGCTGGCCGGCAGGTTCACCCATAGCTGGAAGCCCCACATCAGGCCGTCTTCCTGCTTCGGCATCTCAGAATGGACGATGCCCCGGCCGGCGGTCATCCACTGCACGCTGCCGGGACCGAGCAGGCCTTCATTGCCCTGATTGTCAGCGTGCTGCATCGCGCCGGCGAGCATGTAGGTGACCGTCTCGAAACCCCGATGCGGGTGATCGGGGAAACCGGCGATGTAGTCGTCGGGGTCATCGGACCGGAATTCATCGAGCAGCAGGAACGGATCGAAGTGATCGAGCTGACTGTTCGCAATAACTCGCGTCATCCGAACGCCCGCGCCGTCGGTCGCCGGCTCGCCGCGGAGCCGGCGATCGATACACCGATAGTGGTCTTGCTCAGCCATGCGGCCCTAGATTCCGCCGCGCTGCAAAGCCTCGATCCGCTCCGGGATCGGCGGATGGCTCATGAACAGGCGCCCGAAGCCGCCGGCCTTTCGCCCCGAGATGCCAAAGGCCTCAAGCGATTCCGGCAGCTCGGCGGGGCTACCGCGATCAAGCCGCGCGAGTGCGCGAATCATTGGTTCCGCGCCGTTGATCTTCGCCGAACCGGCATCGGCGCGGAACTCACGCTGACGGGACACCCACATGACGATGATGCTCGCGAGGATACCCAACAGCAGCTGCGCGGCGATCACGGCGCCGAAATAGCCGAGTCCGTAGCCACGCTCGTTCTTCAGGATCACGCGATCAACAAAATGGCCGATGATGCGCGAGAGGAAGATAACGAACGTGTTCAACACGCCCTGCACCAGGGTCAGGGTCACCATGTCGCCGTTCGCAATGTGCGATACCTCGTGGGCAAGCACTGCTTCGACTTCGTCTTTCTGCATGCCGCGAAGCAAACCGCTGCTCACCGCCACCAGGGCGCTGTCTCTCCGCGCGCCGGTCGCGAAAGCATTCATGTCGGGCGCATCGTAAATGGCGACCTCCGGCATGCCGATGCCGGCCGCCTGGGCCTGCCGCTGCACGGTGGCGATGAGCCAGGACTCGGTGGCGTTCGCCGGCTGTGTTATCACGCGCGCGCCGGTGGAGCGTTTGGCCATCCATTTGGACATCGCCAGAGAGATGAACGAACCGCCGAAACCAATGACGAGCGACAGGATCAGTAGGGATTCATAGTTGATGTTCGTACCCGACTCGTCGAGGATCTGGTCAACGCCGAGCAGCCGCAGGACGATGCTGAGGACCAGCAATACCGCGAGGTTCGTCGCCAGGAACAGGAATATCCGTTTAAACATGTGGGTTTAACTCCGCCAGGTGATGTGTGACTGCTACGAACCCTTGGATGTGGAGGCGACCGAGGCTGATTCAATAGTCGTTTAACGCTCGTGGCCGATAGCACCCGCAGCAGGGGCGGAACGCATATAGCGGTCAAAAATACGGGCAGCCGACCGGCCGCTGAGAGTACTATGCATCCTCCAAAGTGAGCCCGCGGGTCCATCCCGCCGGCACAGATGCACCATGAAGAAGAAGACTAAAACGATGTTCGGCTGGCGCGAATGGGTCAGTCTCCCGGATCTCGGGATCGAACGGATCAAGGCGAAAGTCGATACCGGCGCTCGCACATCCGCTCTTCACGCCTTCTCGGTCAAAGCTTATGAAGAAGACGGCCGTGACATGGTGGAGTTTATGATTCATCCCATCCAGCGTGACAACGATCGCGTCGTAACCTGCCGGGCTCCCATCATCGACAAGCGATCCGTGACGGCCTCGGGCGGCCATCGCGCGGACCGCTACGTCATTGAAACCGTGCTTGATGTTGGCGGGGAACGCTGGCCGATCGAAATGACGCTGACTGACAGAGACACGATGCTGTTTCGCATGCTCATCGGTCGAACGGCCATGAAGGGGCGCGCAACCGTCGATCCCGGTCGCTCCTACCTGACAGGCAACCACCCGGAACGGGACGGCTAGGCGTATGGCGAGGAACAAGGCGATAACTATTGGCGGGGTTCGGGTGGCGCCCGGCGAGCAGGCGACGGTCAACCTGCCGGTCGCGGATCTCTACACCTCGACGTCCCTGCACATGCCGGTCAAAGTCATCTGCGGACGCAGCAAGGGGCCGGTCCTGTTCGTCTCGGCCGCGATTCACGGCGACGAGCTGAACGGCGTGGAGATCGTACGGCGCCTGCTGAAGCGCAAAGCGCTGAAGTCGATCCGCGGCACTTTGCTCGCCGTTCCCATCGTTAATGTTCATGGCTTCCTGGACCAATCGCGTTACCTGCCGGACCGACGCGACCTGAATCGATCGTTTCCCGGCAGTACCCGCGGCTCGATTGCCGCGCGGCTTGCGAACCTTTTCTTGCGGGAGATCGTGTCGAACGCCGACTACGGCATTGACCTGCACACCGGTGCTATCAACCGCTCCAACCTGCCGCAGATTCGGGGCAACCTGGAGGACCCAACGACCCTGGAGATTGCGCGATCGTTTGGCGCGCCGGTCATCGTCAACGCCAACATGCGGGATGGATCGCTGCGCGAATGCGCCGCCGACCACGGCATTCCGATGCTCATCTACGAAGCCGGCGAAGCGCTGCGCTTCGATGATCTCAGCATTCGGGCCGGCATCCGCGGTATCCTGAACGTCATGCGACACATCGGGATGCTGCCGCCACAGAAGCGAGCCAACCCGACGAAGCCCGTGCTCGCCAAGTCGACGAGCTGGATTCGCGCCAGCGCCAGCGGCATTGT
>CAZFVT010000071.1:0-9996 GCA_964522355.1 uncultured Woeseiaceae bacterium
CCCGCCGCTCACCTTGACCGCTGCGGTGCCTTCCTCGGCCTCCAGGTCGGTCTTGATGCGCTCCTCGGCGAGCCGCCGAAGCGCCTTCAGGCTGGCTTCACTGGTACCGGACGCCTGCTCGGTGTCTCCGAGCAGGCCGATGCGCATGATTGGCTCTGAGGACGGATCGAAGCGCAGCAGCAGCGGGCGCGAGGCTTCCAGCGGAAGCTCCAGGATGTCCACCTTTTCGCGTACGTCGACGCCGGCGATGTCCATGTCGGTTCCCCAGACAAACTCCAGGGTGACGTCGGCCTGGCCGGAGCGCGACACGGAGCGGACCGCGCGAACATTGCGCACCACACCTACCGCTTCCTCGATGGGCTTGGTAAGAAGATTCTCGATTTCGACGGGCGCCGCGCCGGGAAGCTCCGCGCGGATGGTCAGGGTGGGGTAGGAGAGTTCCGGCAGCAGGTTCACGCTCAGTCGCGACAGCGACACCAGGCCAAAAAGCAGTATGGCCACGGTGAACATGACGATGGTGACGCGGCGTTCGGTCGCGATTTCGATCAGTCGGCGCATGCTTATCCCCTGTCCACAGAGGACGTTTGCGACTGTCCGGCGGCCGGGGATGAACCAACAACGGAAACCCGGGACTGGTCGCGAAGGCTCGACTGACCGACGACGACAAGCTGATCGTTATCGTCGACACCGCTCCTGACCTCGACCGACGCGCCTTCGACGTAACCGGTTTCGATGACGCGGCGAACCGCAATACCGTCGGTGACCACGAAGACGAATTCTTCACCGCCGGTTTCAAGGATAGCGGCGCGCGGAATCGTCAGGGCATTCGCTCGACGGTCGGAAACGATGTCGATGCGGCCGAACATGCCCGGCTTCAGCCGGCGACTGTCATCGACCACTTCGACGGTCAGCTTGAACGTGCCGGTGACCGGATCAACGACCGGGCTGGTTCGGGCAACGGTGCCCTCAAAGCGCGTTCCGGGGAGAGCGTCTACCGAGATCTCGGCCGCCAGCCCGTCCCTCATGCGCTGGTATTCGCGCTCAGGAACGTGAAGATAGGCGATGAGCGGCTCAAGGCTCGTAATTTCGAAGGCGTTGGCGTTCACGTCGATCGTGTTGCCGAGCTTGATATGTCGGGCAGAAACCACGCCGGCAATGGGCGCGCGAATCCGGGTGTAGGAAAGTTCCAGCTCGGCGAGTTCGAAGGACGCCTCGAGTGCCTCCATCTCGAACTGGATCGCTTCGAAGTCGCCGTCCGAGATCAGGCTCTTGTCCCGGAGCTCGACGTTGCGCGAATAGTCCTGCTTGAGCTTCTCGAGGCGAGCCCGGGTCTCCGCAAGGTTCAGGGCCAGCCGCTCGCCGTCCAGTCGAGCCAGGATCTGTCCGGCTTCGACGTCGTCGCCTTCCTCAACGAGAATCTCGGTGATCGCGCCGCCCGTCTTGGCGATAACGAGGGCATCGGCGAACGCTTCAATTGGCGCCGTGCCGGTGTAGCGGGCGACGATCTCGGCGCGGCTTGGCGTAGCGATTTCGACGGGCACTGGCGGTGGCTCATTGCTGTCCTTGTCGTTGCCGTCACCTTCCCCACAGGCCGCCAGAACGACGCAAGCGAAAGTCAGCGCTACCAGCGGAGCCCGTCCTGGCAATCCAGGTGTCGATCGGCTTCGTTCCTGCCGCGGTTGTCGTTTGCCCCGCATAGCGTTCAGCCCCGAGCGGGCCGGTTCGCCGGCCCGGAACGTGCCAGCACGCGGCTGCCGTCGCGAAGGCGCGCTTGTCCTGTAAGGACAATGCTGTCTTCAAGCGCCAGCCCGTCGACGATCTGCAGCAGTCCGCCAGCGTTGAGTCCGGGCCTGACCTTGCGCCGCACCGCTTCACCGTTCTCAACAACGAACACGATGGTTTCAGCGTCCTCACGCAGAGCGGCGCTCTCAGGAATCACCAGCGCATTGGCGTAGGTTTCCCAGACGATAGAGAAATTGGCAAACATGCCGGGCGCCAGACGCTCGTCAGCGTTCGGAACGTTGAGCGTCGCGCGAAACGTCCCGGTGTCTGCATCTATGGTTGGGCTGATGCGCTCGATCATCGCCGGGTATCGGGTCTCCGGCTGTGAGGCAACCTGCAGGGCCGCTTCCTGACCGACCTTGAATTTATGCAGTTCGTTCTGGGGAATATCGAGATAGGCGACGAGGTAGATTGTATTGGTGACGACGAAAGCGGTCTCGCCCTCGCGAAGTGCCGTGCCGATCTTGACGGGCCGGTCTGAGACCACGCCGTCGATGGTGGCTCGAATCAGGGTGTATTCGACGTTCAGTCGGCTTCGGTCGTAAGCTGCCTCGCTGGCATCCAGGGCGGCGAAGACGTCATCTCGCGATGCGCTGCTGACGAGGCCACGGTCATGCAGTTTGGCGATTCGTGTGCGCTCGCGCTGCAGCCTGTCGAACTCGGCGCGGGCCTGGCGCATCGCAAGGCGGGCACGTTCGCCATCGAGGCGGGCCAATACCTGGCCTCGCGTCACACGGTCCCCTTCCTCGACAAGAATCTCGACGACATCTCCGGCGACCCTCGCCGGGATGACCGCCTCCTGCTCCGCCTCGAGGCTTGAAGTGGTTGCATAGGTGGCCGCCAGGTCGGCGACATGGGGCGAAACCACGGCAACCGGCAGAGGCGCCTGAGCGGTGTCTGCCGCCGGTGACTCAGCGTCACCGGCCCCGCAGCCAGCCGCCAGCGCGGTCAGAAATACCAGGGGCGCCAGCGCGCCACGAGCGTATTTGGTCATTTTATCCCCGATAACGGCCGATATGCCGTCAAGATATATAGTGTTGTAGTTGAGTATATCACTAGAAAGGTATAACGCAATACGGCCTCAAAATTGGGTGAACGGCGTCACTTTTATCTCGAGTGTCCTTTGAATCTGAGATGCCGCTCATCGGGCAATGGATGCAGTGGGCAAAAAAAAGCCGGGCCCCCTCTCGGGAGCCCGGCGCCGGTTCTTGATGCTTCCGGAGGCCTAGCCCGGCACGGCGTGACCTTCGGCGCTAGCCGACCGATTGCGTCGGGCAGCAAACCAGTTGGAGATATTGGCCTGCAGCATCAGGAGGCTCGGCGTCAGCAGCAAGGTCAGCAAAGTGGCGAACGCCAGTCCACCCGCAACGGCTGACGAGAGCTGCGTCCACCACTGTGAGCTGGGTGCACCGATGGAAACCTCACGGGCGATCAGATCAATGTTGATACCCAGCACCATAGGCAGGAGGCCCAGGATGGTGGTGACCGTCGTCAGCAGAACCGGCCGCAAACGCACCGCGCAGGTTCGGAGGATGGCATCGAACGCGGCCTCTCCGCGGCTGCGGAGCACGTTGTAGGTATCGATGAAAACGATATTGTTATTGACGACGATGCCGGCCAGCGTGATGACGCCGATACCGCTCATAATGACGCCGAAGGGTCTGTCGGCAATCAGGTAGCCGAGGAACACACCGCCCGTCGAGAAGACGACAGCCGTCAGAATCAGTACGGCCTGGAAGATGCTGTTGAACTGGGTCACCAGGATGATGGCCATTACGGCCAGCGCGATACCCATCGCTTTCATCAGGAAGGAAATGGCTTCTGCCTGATCCTCGCTGCCGCCTTTAAAGGAGATAGCTACCCGCGGGTCAAGATCCATGGTCGGCAGAATCTCGACCATCTGCGCGACGATCTCGGAGTCGAAATAGCCCGCCGCGACGTCAGCACTAATGGTCATCGTCCGCCGCATATCCGTCCTGGCGATCGTAGAGACTTTTTGCGCCGGCACTCTTTCAACGAAATTGCTGATCGGAATCAGACCGCTCTGGGTTGGGATACGAAGCTCGTCGATCTGGGTCAGGCTTCGGCTGTCGTAGGGGTAGCGCACGCGGATGTCGATCTCATCGTCCGCATCGTCGGGTCGATACTCGCCTATCTTGATGCCGTTGGTGACCAGCTGAATCATGTTGCCAACCAGCGTGATGTCGGCACCGAAACGGGCGGCTTCGGCCCGATCGACCTGGATCTGCCATTCGATGCCTGGCAAAGGCCTGCTGTCCTCAATGTTGATGACGCCATCGATATCCGCCAGCGCATCACGGACGTTACCCACCGTCTCGATCAGCGCGTCAGGAAATCGTGAAGACAACTGGATCGATATCGGCTTGCCCTGCTGTGGACCGTTCTGCGGTTTGCGGGCCTCAACGTTGATGCCGGCGAGGCCGCTCACGGAATCACGTATCTCCTGCAGAATGACGTCCGCGCTGCGGCGCTTGTCCCAGTCAACGAAGTTGAGCGAGATGGAACCGATCTGATCCTCGGGTGCTTCATTGCCCGACGCGCCGGTCTTCGCGTAGATGCTCTCCATCTCGTCGCTGCCGAGAATGAATGCCTCAACCTGGCGGACCAGAAGATCTTTCTCATCGGTCGACAGATCGCCACGTGCGCGAATGTCGACGCTGGCGAACTCCGGCTCAACTTCCGGGAACATTTCGACGCCACGGCCGTACTGGCCGTAGGCCCAGAAGATGGTTCCGAGTATGACGGTCGCAACAATCACGTTCAGGCCCGGCCGCTTCAGAACGACGCGCAGGAACCGCACGTAGCGGCCGGTGATGCCGGTGACGGTATTGAGGTCGCCTTTCTCCGAGGCCGTCAGGTTATGGATCGTCTCGTCGCTCAACGCGCCGGTCTTGCCGAACATGGAGCCGAGGGTCGGCACGAACAGCAGTGCCATCAGGAGTGAAGCACTCAGCACGGCGATCAGGGTGATCGGCAGGAACTTCATGAACTCGCCCGGAATACCCGGCCAGAAGGCCAGCGGTACGAAGGCAGCCAGGGTCGTGCAGGTCGAGGCGATGATGGGCCAGGACATACGGCGCGCTGCGGCAGAGTAGGCGTCTTTACGTGACTCACCCTCGGCCATCCGCCGGTCGGCAAGTTCGGTGACTACGATCGCACCGTCGACCAGCAGGCCAACGGCCATGATCAGGCCGAACAGCACCATCATGTTAATGCTGATGCCCGCCGAGCTGAGCGACAGGATGCCCAGCAGGAAACTGCCGGGCACGGCGATGCCAACAAGGGCGGCGGAGCGAAAGCCGAGAATGCCGATGATGACGATGAACACGAGCAGTACGGCAGCGATGACGCTATTTTGCAGCTCGCTCAGCATCGTTCGAACGTCTTTGGATTTGTCGCGGGAGGCAACGAGTTCGACGTTCTCCGGCCAGTACTGCTGTTCTTCCGCGACAATCGCCTTGACCGCCTCGATCGTGCTGATGACGTTGGCGCCGGTACGCTGCACAACCTCTATGGCCAACGCCGGCTGACCGTTCAGTCGCGCGTAGGACTCCGCGTCTTTGTAAGTGCGCCGCACCTCGGCAACGTCACGAAAATGGACGACTCGATCGCCGCTGGTCTTGATCGGCATGCCCAGAAGGTCTTCGGCCGTTTCAAAAACGCCAGGCACCTTTACCGGGAAGCGACCCTGCTCGGACTGCAGCGCGCCGGCGGCGACGAGGCGATTGTTGCGGTCGACGAGCGTCAGAATCTGTACCTGATCGAGTCCGTAGCTTTCCATGGCCCGCGGGTCAACGACGACTTCCATCAGCTCTTCGCGTACGCCGACCAGGGAGACTTCGAGGACACCGTTGACGGCTTCGATCTTCTCTTTCAGATCTCTCGCGATCGTGTTCAGGGTCCGTTCCGGCACATTGCCGGCCAGGTTCAGCACCAGCATCGGGTCAAAGCGTGAGAACTTGACCTCGGTGACCGTCGGTTCCTCCGCCTCATTCGGCAGCTTGCCCTTGGCGACGTCGACCTTGGCACGCACTTCCTGCAGGGCGACGTCAGTATCGGTGCCGGCATCGAACTCGAGCTGCACGTTGGCGCCGCCCTCATAGGCACTTGCCGTCATCTCGTCGATACCCTCGATGCTGCGCACCTCCTGTTCCACCGGTCGCACCAGCAGGCGCTCTGCGTCCTCGGGGGAAATGCCGTCCAGCGTGATGCTGATGTAGATGATCGGGATCTCGATGTCCGGTTCCGCTTCTTTCGGCGCGCTGACGTAGGTGACGATGCCGGCAAAGAGAATCACCGCCAGAGACATCATGACCGTTCGCGAACGGGACATCGCTGTATCGATGACCTTCACAGGCTTGCCTCATCGCCGGATTTGATTGCGACCGCGCGATTGACCGAGCCTTCAGGAACGCCTTCGACGTAGCTTCCCTCGGTCACGAACCCCTGCCCAACGGTAATGATCGTGGCCGTTGTCGGCAGGCCCTGGATATAGATGCCGCTCGGCGTGGTCAGCGAAATATCGGCCGGATAGAACTCGACTATGCCCTCGTCATTGAGAATCTTGACGCCGACATTGCCTTCGTCGTCGAGCGTCAGGAGCGACGGCGAAATGCTGTGCGCAAAGACGGTCTCCGCCGGCAGCATTAACTCCGCCGACATCCCGGCCCTGAGTAACCCGTCCGCGTTGTCGATCTCGAGTTCAACGGTAAACGTGCGCGTGGCGGCGTCCGCAACCGGCGCGACGTATCGAACAATACCCTCGACCTCTTCGCCCGTGGCGAGGAGGGCCCGCGCTTCTTCGCCGCGGGTCACATACTTGGCATCGAATTCGGAGACAGACGCCGTCACGATGATTGATCGGTCATCGACAAACGTAGCGATGGGATCACCGGATTTGACGAAGTCGCCGACCTCCACCATGCGCTCCTGCAGCGCGCCATCGAACGGCGCTCGAACGTACATGTACTCCACGTCGAGCTCTGCCCGGATCAGCGCAGAGCTCGACGTGGAGTACATGTACGTTCGAGCTCTGCCCGGATCAGCGCCGCTCGTGCGGCTTCCAGAAGCGCCAGTCCTTCCTTGACCTGCGCATCAGAGACATAGTTTTGCGTCTCCAGGCGCTGGCGGGCTTCATACTCGGCTTCGCGTTGCGTGACCGTCGCCTGCGCTTCGGCAAGCCTCGCCTGTCGCCCACGCTCGTCGAGCCTGACAATGATTCCGCCTTCACTGACGCGCTCGCCGCGGTCAACGCCGGTTTCGATGACGCGTCCGTCCGTTTCTGCGTTTACTTCAACCGTACGCGCCGGTGCGGTCGAGCCGTTCACCGTTATGATGCGGACGACCTCTTCAGCCACCTGGCTTCGGGTACGTACCGCGAACTGAGGGGTGCTGCGCAGCTCAGCGGTTTCGGCTGTCGTTTCGACCGGCTCCTCGCCTTCCGAACCGGTCACCATCCAGAGCGTAATGGCGACCACGATGGCGGCTGAGACCAGCCAGGATTTGTGCCGTGACAAAAATTCGGCGTTCATAATGTTCTAAGTCCTTACAGGTATTCGATTCGCCGGATCAGCCCAGTGCCGACTTTACGGCGGGGGCTTCGGCCTCGGGTTCGTCGGTCAGCATGCGGCGATTCTCTTCGATGTACTGCTTGCCCGCCGCGGCCATCGTCTTGCCGAAGCCGGCCACAAACCTCATGCCCTTGGGCCATTCCGTCGGGTCGCCCATGTCCAGATTCTCAAGTGTGTCGACCAGTGCATCCATCGCCTCTATGCGACTGCGAAGCACGGTTTCGATCTGCTCGGGCTTCATCAGATGAGCAAAGAACATCATGGCCAGGAACTCTGAGCGGACCTTGTGGGCCGGCGCCGGATTATCAAGGGCCTGCATTAACGCATCGTGACCGGCGGCGGTTATTTCGTAGACCTTCCGGTCCGGTTTACCGTCCTGCGGAATTTCCGTGCAGGTGACAAGGCCGGCCTCGGCCAGGGAGCTTAAGGCTGGATAGATCGAGCCGAAGCCCGCGGCGAAAAAGTGGCCGAAGGTCGATTCGAAGGTTTTTTTCATGTCGTAGCCGCTGGCTGGCCCGCAGGTCAGCATGCCAAGACAGACTGTTTTGACGTCCATAGATGGGCTTTCCGGAGAAGCTCGGATATATCGGGGCGATGCATACTATCAGTCTGATATATAAATACCAGTGATTGACGCGCCCTTTGGGCGCAATAGAACAAAGGCGTCTAAGGCCCGGCCGATCGCCAGGCGGGCCCGCTACAGAAAGTAGCGGGAGAGGAAGGGATTCATCAGGCGATTGTCCGGATCGGTCTGCCGGCGCAGGTTCCTGAAATAGTCCATGCGCTTGCCGTAAGCAGCGCGCGCCCGGTGAGGATGAGCCTCAGGTGACAGGTTGAACAGGGGCGTGCCGCCGTTCTGACGGGCAAACTCGCCGTAGTCGATGGTGAAGTCCTGCCAGCCTTTCGGCGTCGTCGATACGGCCGTGAGCGAGAACAGGTCCTGATCGAAGCTGGGCGACAGCGCGGCCGACTGATCCTGGCGCACGAGGTACCCGACGGTCGGCTGGTCGCATCGAAATCCCGAGTCTTCCTGTACCTCCCGGCAGAACGCGGCATAGCGTTTGACGATCTCGCCGAAGCCTGCCGTCGGAAACATCCAGGTCGCCCGATAGTAAGGCCGCACGTGTTTTCGGCCGGCCTGCACGGACACGGCATCACCGCTGCCGACCAGGCGGTTACCAAGGGTCTGCTCGGCGGCACCGTTGATCTTGTCGACGAGAGAATGTCGCAGGCCCGGCACCGGCAATACGTACTGCAGGCCGCGGACGATGGCCGGTAGCGCCCGGGACTCACTCCAGGTCTTCAGTTTCCAGGGCAGCTTTCGGGGTGGCGACGCCTGATCGTCAAATCGTCGCAGGCTGACGAAGACTCGATCCCTGAAGGGTTGCAGCGAAAACCGGAGTCCAACGTCGCTGCGTACAAGCGTAGGTATGCCGGCGGCAAACTGCTCGAAGCTGCAGGTTTTTTGCGCGGCGCTAAAGGGACGTAACGGTCGAATCCGCAGCGTTACTTCGTGAATCACGCCGAGCATGCCGAAGCTGAGCCTTAGCATGTTCAGCACTTCCGGCTGCTGGATGTCAGCTTCGACCACGCGACCTAAAGGTGTAATGACCTTCAGGCCGATTGCCTGGGATGAGAAGAAAGCGCCCTGGCTTTTCATCGCTTGGCCAACACAGCCACCGGCCACTGCGCCACCGACGGTGTGCTGCGGCAGGTCATAACAATCGTCGAGCTGCATATCGACCTCGGCCAGCGCAGCCACGACATCGCTGATGCGGGCGCCGGCCTGGACTGTGATCGACCGGTTGGCAACGTCAACTTCACCGATACGATTCATCGCACTCATATCGATAATCGTGCCGACCGTGCTCGTGTTGCAGTCGGTCGACGCCGAGCCGGAGCCCCGCGGGCGAAACGGTGACCGGTAGCGGGACTTGGGCCCGAGAATCGCCTTGAGTTCTTCCGGGTCCTCAGGCGTCACGGTTTCGAGTGCGGCGGCGGCCATCTAGCGGATACCCGCAGATGGCGGACAGGCATGACTGGATTGCATGCGATCGTTCCTGAACGTCCTTGTTAAAAACAACTCCATTGACGGTTTTGAGCCGGCAGGAATGCCGCTTCAATAACCTCCAGAGCTGAGCCCCTTAGCTGACCTGAGGCGCCGGCTAATTGCGTGATTCAGCCTGCGACTCGGCGACCATCCTGGTCTTTAGGTCAACGATGAAAAGATCGTTTCACGGTCGTCATTTTGTGTCAATTTGCCGCGTCACGCTTCGCGCAGATAGCGGCGTTATATGCGGGTCGACGGGACGGACGTCACGCTCATCGGGGATACCCAGTTCACGTTTATCTTGTTGCCGGTCACCGCGCTCGCTTAAGCTTCGGTCCGGCGAAGAACGCGTCGGACCCCGGGCAGGCTACGGGCGCCGGCGGAACGGTCGCGACGCGAGTTCCCGGACAGGAAAACACCCGCAGGAGCTGAGAAATCCATGAAAGAAAGTGAGGCCGGAGTCGGCCTGTACGACAGCCGCCGGCTGCCCGCCGATATCGCGCTTGCCAGCCAACGGCTGGCGGGCCACGTTCGTGAAACGCCGCTGGAATACTCCGACTACTTCAGTGAGAA
>CAZFVT010000071.1:10020-11662 GCA_964522355.1 uncultured Woeseiaceae bacterium
CAAGCTCGAGAACCAGCAGCTCACGGGATCGTTCAAGATTCGCGGGGCCTTCAACAAGCTGCTCACGATGGACAAGGAGTCTGTGGCGAACGGTGTGATTGCTGCATCCAGCGGCAATCACGGTGCCGCGGTGGCAACGGCCATGCGTCAGCTGGGCGTCAAGGGGATAATTTTTGTCCCTGAAAAGACCTCGACGGCGAAAGTCGATGCCATCCGGCGGGCCGGCGCCGAGGTGCGTTTCCATGGCTCGGACGGGCTCGATACCGAGGACTTCGCCCGTCGGTACGCGCGCGATCACGAGATGGCCTACCTGTCTCCCTACAATGACTGGGCGGTCGTCCAGGGGCAGGGTAGCTGCGGCTTCGAAATCCTTCGTCAGTTGCCGGAGGTGGATGCCGTCTTCGTTGCAGTCGGCGGTGGTGGCCTGATTGCCGGTGTGGGTTCGATCCTGAAGGCGACGCGACCCAACTTAAGCCTGGTCAGCTGCCAGCCGGCAGCATCTGCCGTCATGACCGAATCGGTTCGGGCGGGTGAAATCCTCGATCTGCAAAGCGAGGCGACGCTGTCGGACGGCACCGCGGGCGGCATCGAGAGCGACTCAATTACCTTCGATCTGTGTCGCAGGCTGATTGACCGCTACGAGGTCGTTTCGGAGGCGGCGATCGCCGAGGCGATGCGGGAGTTCGTCGATGCACAGCACCAGCTCATCGAGGGTGCTGCCGGTGTTGCCATTGCAGGCCTGCTTCAGGCGTCGGACGATTTCGCCGGGCAGAACGTGGTCGTCATCGTCTGCGGTGGCAACATCGCGAGAGAGACGCTTAAGAGCGTGCTCTAACTGCCGGTTATGATTTTTTGCGCTTTCCGGGGAACGCGGTTCCTGGTGATGGTCGAATGAGGCATCGACCTGGAGCTGCCGTGACGCTACGAGTTCTACTGGCCATTGGCCTCAACGCCCTGCCGCTGATCCTGTTTGCCGAAACTCTCGCTTTCGTCAACGTCAACGTTGTGCCGATGACCGAGGAGTTTGTCTGGCGAGGCCGGACCGTGATCGTCGTAGACGATCGCATCGCGCTGATCGGCCCCGTAGACGATACCGTGCTCCCGCGGTCGTTGTAGATGGTACCGACCGATACCTGATACCCGGTCTCGCCGAGATGCATGGCCGAATCAGCGACACGTCCGAACCCGAGCTCGATCGACTGTTCGCTCTCTACCTGGCCAATGGCATTACGACCGTGCGCGGCATGGCTGGCAGGCCTGCACATCTCGAACTGCGCGACAGGCTGGCCGCCGGTGAGCGACTCGGTCCCCGGCTGGTCACGGCCGGACCGACGATGGATGGCGAAAGCATCAACGGGGTCGATGAGGCGGTGCGCACGGTGATTGCGCAAAAGATTGCCGGCTACGACTTCCTTGCCGTCGGTAGCGGCCTGACCCGGGCAGAATTCCTGGCGCTCGCCGCGGAGGCTGGCAACCAGGGGATACCATTCTCGGGAGAGGTGCCGCCTGAGGTCGGCCTGGCATCGGCGCTGGACGCCGGCATCGCCAGCATTGAGCATCTGGATGCTTACCTGGGTGCGCTGGCCCCGGAATCGTCGTCCAGGAGCGATGAGGGCGTGCTTGCGATGGCTCGAACGGCTTC
>CAZFVT010000072.1:0-11630 GCA_964522355.1 uncultured Woeseiaceae bacterium
GGGCGCCCCGCTGCGGATCCCGCTGTGGGCCGCTGCCCTAACTGCGTCGATTACTGCCGGGTGGCCATGACCCAGAATCAGCGGACCCCATGAGCCGATGTAGTCGATCAGCCGTTGCCCGTCCTCAGACTCCAGCCAGGCGCCATCTGCGCTCTTCATAAACACCGGATCGCCGCCGACGCCGGCGAACGCGCGAACCGGCGAATTCACGCCGCCCGCGATGACTTTTTTTGCTTGCTCGAAAAGACTCACTGGGTACCCTCCTGGTTGCCGCGCATGCTACCGGAGGTCCGTCGGTGGCGAAAGCGGTACCGACAGTTGACCCCCTTAACCAGGGATTGACAGCCTCGGAAATTGCGGCAATGGTTCGCCCATGAAGACCTACATGTGCCTGATCTGCGGCTATATCTATAGCGAAGCCGAGGGCGATCCGGAAGCGGGGATCGCTCCGGGTACCCGCTGGGACGATGTACCCTTGTCGTGGCGTTGCCCCGACTGCGGTGCCGGCAAGGAAGACTTCGAGATGGTCGAGGTCTAGCGAAGGTCGTCTTCGCGACTATCGGGTCAGCTGTCGAACCGACAGCCCACGGCGCTCGAGAAGGGCGGGAACGCCTTCCTCGCCGACGAGATGTAAGGTACCGACAATCACCAGGTAGTCGTTGACCTCATTGCGATCGTTTAGACGCTCAGCGATGTCGGCAACCCAGTTGCGATTCCGCTGTACGACGACGGCCTCGTGGATCTCAGGCTGTTCACGCATGTCCTCGAGGAGATTGTCTTCCAGGAAGTCGCTGTCCCCGATCTTCCAGGCCGCTACCAGTTCAGACATGGACTGATTGATGTCCTCCGCCACCTTCAGAGTCTCCAGCAACAGCGTGCGCTGGGCGGCTGGCGAAAGGTCATTCAGATAACCAAGCTGCTCATCGATGGTCTCCAGGCCCTCAATCGACTTGCCTTCGGCCGTCGCCTGCCGCAGGAAGTGCGCCTCGACCCCCAGATCCGGATCGAATCCGATGCGCTGGAGCAATATCTGCTCCACGGTAATCGCCGCCAGCCAGGGTTTGGCAAAAGCCAATCCGTCGAGGTCAAGACCAGCGGCGGTAGCCAGCCTCTCGGCTTCCGCGTAGTCCTCGCGTCCGAGAACCTCTGCAAGGCTGCTGCCCGCCGGCACCGTGCCGAGCGCCGCAACCAGCGCCTGGAGACGAGCCGGGTCCAGGTCATCCATGTCGAGTTCCATGACAAGCTGTTCGGCATCTTCGTAAGCGTCGTACACCGGCGTTGGCAGCGGATAGTCTGCCTCTCGGAGCAGGTGAATGGAGCCCAGCAGGTACACCGTATTTCGCTCGCCCTTCACCTCCCATAGCGGCAGGGGATGTCCGCTGGCGATCTCGCCAATGCAGCAGAGCAGGGCGGCAATCAGCCAAACGTGAAACCCGGATCGCAGGAATCCTGACATCGGCGTCTCAGCCATCGACCCAGACGACCCGGGTATCTATGCTGCCGTCTTCTTTCAGGCCGATGCGTCGATAGGCGGGCGGCAGGTTATCAACGGCGAATCGCCGGCTTAAGGGTTTGAACTGCCGACAGGTCGACGGCGTGGCAATGACCCGAAAAGACCTTCCACTGCGGTCGACTTGCCGATCAATCTCCTGGTGGACATGCCCAGCAACGACGGCCCGAACGATTCGGTGGTCCGCGATGACGTCCAGGAACCTGTCGCGATCATCCAGCCCCACCGAATCCAGCCACGCGCTGCCCGTTAGCACCGGCGGATGATGCAGGCAAACCACGGCGTGTTCGGCATCGGTTGATTCGAGTGCATCGTCCAGCCGTGAAAGCTCCGACTCGCCGACCCGGCCACCGGCACTGCCGCTGACGCAGCTGTCGAGGCAGACGATGCACCAGTTGTCCGTCTCCCGCACTTCGCAGTAAGAGAACGGGGCCGTGGAAAACCTGGGGCGCATAAAGTCCCTGATATCGTGATTGCCCGGCAGGCTCATGACCGGCGCGCCGAATGAGGCGAGGAAGCGCTCGAAGTGATCGTAGGCCTCGGCGCTGTCGTCCTGGACCAGGTCCCCGGTCAGCAACACCAGGTCCGGTGTGTCAGCCGAGGCCCCGGCGTGGCGGAGGACGCGCTCAAAGGTCGCATAGGTCACAGCACCGCGCAGCTCGCCAGTCGGATCGGCAAACAGGTGAGGATCTGTGATGTGCAGTATGTCGGTCAGAGGATCGCCCCGGTAGCCTGCCGAGATCATAGTCCGAGACCATCCCGGCGCCAACACGCACGGCACAAAAAAGGGCTGCCGAGGCAGCCCTTTACTGCGGTGCTGAAATCGGCGAGCCGGCTGATCTAGTAGCGGTAGTACTCGGGCTTGTAAGGGCCTTCGCGCTCCACACCGATGTATTTCGCCTGCTCGCTGGTGAGCTCGGTCAGTTTTGCGCCGACTTTCTCAAGATGCAGGCGCGCTACCTTCTCGTCGAGGTGCTTCGGCAGGACATAGACTTCGTTGTCGTAATTACCGCTGTTCTGCCACAGCTCGATCTGGGCGATCACCTGGTTGGTGAACGACGCTGACATAACAAAGCTGGGATGACCGGTGCCGCAGCCCAGGTTGATCAGGCGGCCTTCGGCCAACAGGATGATTCGCTTGCCGTCGGGAAAGATTACGTGATCGACCTGCGGCTTGATGTTCTCCCATTCGAATTGCTTCAGGGAGGCGACGTCAATCTCGTTATCGAAGTGGCCGATGTTGCAGACGATGGCCTGATCCTTCATGCGCTGCATGTCGTCCGCGGAGACGATGTCCGCATTGCCCGTCGCCGTTACGACAATATCGACCTGATCAATGACGTCCTCGAGGCGAACCACGCGGTAACCTTCCATAGCGGCCTGCAACGCGCAGATCGGATCAATTTCCGTCACCCAGACGATGCAACCGAGGGCCCGCAGTGACTGCGCCGATCCCTTGCCGACGTCACCGTAGCCACAGACGACGGCAACCTTGCCGGCGACCATCACGTCGGTGGCACGCTTGATGCCGTCAACCAGTGATTCGCGGCAACCATAGAGGTTGTCGAACTTCGACTTGGTCACCGAATCGTTGACATTGAACGCTGGGCACTTGAGCGAGCCTTCCTTCTGCATCTCATAGAGGCGATGCACGCCGGTCGTGGTCTCTTCGGACAGGCCACGCACGTCGGCGAGGATCTCCGGGTACTTGTCATGCATGAGCTGGGTGAGGTCGCCACCGTCGTCGAGAATCATGTTCGGCGTCCAGCCGTCGGGGCCGTTGATGGTCTGCTCGACGCACCACCAGTACTCATCCTCGGTCTCACCCTTCCATGCGAAAACGGGCGTGCCAGACTCTGCGATGGCCGCGGCAGCATGGTCCTGGGTCGAGAAGATATTGCACGATGACCAGCGCACCTCGGCACCTAAATCGACCAGCGTCTCGATCAGGACGGCGGTCTGGATGGTCATGTGCAGGCAGCCAGCGATTCTTGCACCCTTGAGCGGGGCTTGTCCGGCGTACTCTTTCCTGAGTGCCATCAGTCCCGGCATTTCGGTTTCGGCAATGGAGATTTCCTTGCGTCCCCATTCGGCGAGGCCGATGTCGGCAACCTTGTAGTCCTTTTGTGTCAGTGCAACGGCTTCACTGCTCATCGCTTGTGCTCCTCAAGTGATTAATGCGTTCTAGTGTAGTTGGATTTCGAAAGATTGGTCTCGAAATCAGGCGGCCGCGTCCGTGCGCAACGCCTCGGCCATGTCGGTTCTTTCCCAGGTCAGGTCAATGTCCTCGCGGCCAAAGTGGCCATAAGCGGCCGTCGCGCGATAGATCGGCCGGATCAGGTCGAGCATGCGCAGGATACCGTAGGGCCTGAGATCGAAGTGTTTTCGCACCAGGGCGGTGAGTTCATCCTCCGGGATCGTTCCCGTGCCGAAGGTGTAAACGCTGATCGAAGTTGGCTCGGCCACCCCGATGGCGTAGGAGACCTGGATTTCGCAGCGTTTGGCCAGACCGGCTGCGACGATGTTCTTGGCAACGTAGCGGCAGGCATACGCGGCAGATCGGTCGACTTTGGACGGGTCCTTGCCAGAAAACGCGCCGCCACCGTGACGGGCGGAGCCGCCGTAGGTGTCGACGATGATCTTGCGGCCCGTGAGTCCGCAGTCACCCATCGGTCCGCCGATTTCAAAGCGCCCGGTCGGATTGATGTGGAACGCCGTGTCCTTGCTGATCAGGTCGTCCGGCAGAATCGGCTTGATGATTTCTTCCATGACACCTTCATGCAGGTCCTCATTGGAGACGTCGGCATGATGCTGGGTCGACAGAACCACCGCGTCGATGGCGACCGGCTTGTCGTCGTCATACAGGAAGGTCACCTGGCTCTTCGCGTCCGGTCGCAGCCACGGCAGGGTGCTGTTCTTGCGAACTTCGGCCTGCCGCCGCACCAGTCGGTGGGAGTAGGTTATCGGCGCCGGCATGAGCACGTCCGTCTCATCGCAGGCGTAGCCGAACATCAAGCCCTGATCGCCGGCGCCCTGGCTTTCCGGGTCGGCCCGGTCGACACCGAGAGCGATGTGCTCGGACTGCTTGCCGAGCGCGTTAAGTACCGCGCAGGACTCGCCGTCAAAGCCCATGCTCGAATCCGTGTAGCCGATGTCCATGACCGTCTTTCTGACCAGAGCTTCGATATCGACCCAGGCGCTGGTCGTGACTTCACCGGCTACAAGCACCATGCCGGTCTTGACCAGCGTCTCGCAGGCGACTCGTGCCGCCGGATCCTGCTCAATGATTGCATCGAGAACGGCATCCGAAATCTGATCCGAAATCTTGTCAGGATGGCCTTCGGAGACTGACTCCGACGTGAAGAGGTGCTTATTCGACATAAATCTTCTGCGTCTGCTGAAAAGGGACCGAATGGTACCGGTTTAGGGCTGCTATCTCTAGATGATCTCGGGGCAATGGCGCCTGGAGCGCACAATTGAGACCTGTGTCCTGAGAGCGGCGAGACCCGAATCGCCTTGCGACGTTCTGGCGAACGGGCGACAATGCGCCCGCCCGTGAGGGAAGGGCCAGCGTCGCGCTTCGCGGCAAAACAACATCGACCGAAGAGTCCAAAGAAAAGATGTCAAAAGACACCAGTCGCTCCACCGGTGACGGCCCGGCGGGCCGGCGCCAGCTCGCCAACGCCATTCGCGCACTCAGTATGGATGCCGTTCAGGCTGCCAACTCCGGGCACCCTGGCATGCCGATGGGCATGGCCGATATTGCCGAGGTCCTCTGGAACGATTATTTGAAGCACAATCCGGCGAACCCGGAGTGGGCCGATCGCGATCGTTTTGTGCTGTCCAACGGGCACGGATCGATGCTGCTCTACAGCCTGCTCCACCTGAGCGGCTATCCGCTCGACATCGATCAGATCCGAAACTTTCGTCAGTTCGGTTACAAGACCGCCGGACATCCGGAGCGCGAGCCGGATATCGGCATCGAAACGACCACCGGACCGCTGGGGCAGGGCATCACGAACGCCGTGGGCATTGCGCTCGCTGAGAAAATGCTGGCCGCAACGTTCAACCGGCCCGGGCACAACATCGTCGACCATCGCACCTGGGTCTTTACCGGCGACGGCTGCCTGATGGAGGGGATTTCACACGAGGCCTGCTCGTTGGCAGGTACCTGGAAGCTTGGCAAGCTCGTTTGTTTCTACGACGACAACGGGATCTCGATCGACGGCGAGACCGACGCCTGGTTTACCGACGACACGGTAAAGCGTTTTGAAGCGTACGGCTGGCAGGTCATTGCCGATGTCGATGGACATGACGCCGCCGCTATAGCTGCCGCCGTGGACGCCGCCGTGGCCGACACAGAGCGGCCCACGTTGATTGCCTGCAAGACCGTCATTGGCTTCGGCGCGCCGAACAAGCAGGGCACTGCGAGCACGCACGGTGCGCCGCTTGGTGATGACGAGATTGCCGCGAGCCGTGAGGCGCTGGGATGGTCTCATCCGCCCTTCGAGATTCCCGAGGACGTCGCCAGCGCGTGGAATGCGACAGCGGCCGGCGCCGATCGTGAAGCCGCCTGGCAGTCTGCGTTCGACCGCTACGCCGGGGAATTCCCGGAGCTGGCCGCCGAGTTCCAGCGCCGCTCGAACGGCGACCTGCCCGCAGATTGGGCCAGTGGAGCCGACCAGGCTGTGCGAGACATCAACGATCGCGCCGAAACCATGGCGACGCGGAAAGCGTCTCTCGTCGCTCTGAACGCTTTTGCGCCGCAGCTGCCGGAGCTCGTGGGCGGTTCGGCTGATCTGACCGGATCCAACCTGACGCTTCACGACGCGTCAGTGCCCGTGACCGGCGAGGACGCGTCGGGCAACTACTTTTTCTTCGGCGTCCGCGAATTCGGCATGTCCGCAATTTGCAATGGCCTGGCTTTGCACGGCGGGGTAATTCCCTATTCCGGCACGTTTCTGACGTTCTCGGACTACGCCCGCAATGCCCTGCGAATGGCGGCGCTGATGGAGCTGCGGAATATCTTCGTCTACACCCATGATTCCATCGGGCTCGGCGAAGACGGTCCTACGCACCAGCCGGTCGAACATGTCGCCAGCCTGCGGATTATGCCGAACATGAGCGTATGGCGACCCTGCGACACCGTGGAAACGGCGATTGCGTGGCGCCACGCGATCGAGCGCAACGACGGTCCGACATCGCTGGTGCTGACCCGGCAGGGATTGCCGCACCAGCCGCGTAGCGAGCAAGCGCTTGCTGATGTCAGCCGCGGTGGCTATGTGCTCAAGGACTTCGGCGATGAGCCCGTCGCCATTCTTATTGCTACCGGTTCCGAGGTGGCCCTGGCGATAGCGGCCGGCGAGTCGTTGGCCGAAGCCGGCACGATCGTTCGCGTCGTGTCGATGCCCTCCACGGACGTCTTCGACAACCAGGATTCGGACTACCGGGAATCGGTCCTGCCACCGTCCATCAAGGCCCGTGTGGCCATCGAGGCAGGCGTTACCGGTGGCTGGTGGCGCTACGTCGGCGACTCGGGACGGGTCATCGGGCTCGACCGCTTTGGTCTGTCCGCACCCGCCGAGAAACTGTTTGAGCACTTCGGCTTCACGGTCGGCAACGTCACCGCAACGCTCGGCGAACTGCTCTAGAAGTCGAAGTCAGAACAAATCGAATTCAGAACGACCAGCCCGGCGACGGCCGGGCACAGACTGTAATCAGGAGACAGCAATGACCATCAAGGTTGCCATCAACGGCTATGGCCGCATCGGCCGCAACATCCTTCGCGCTCTGTATGAAGGGGAGCGCAGGGCGGACATCGAGATTGTCGCCATTAACGATCTTGGCGACACCCAGACCAACGTGCACCTGACGCGTTACGACACGGCCCACGGCAAGTTCCCGGGGACCGTAGAGGTGGATGGCGACCACATGATCGTCAACGGCGATCGCATCCGGGTGTTCGCGGAACGGGATCCGGCAGCCCTGCCCTGGGGCGAATTGGGCGTCGACATCGTAATGGAATCGACCGGTTTCTTCCGGACGGCAGAGGCTGCCGGCAAACACATCAGTGCCGGCGCCGGAAAGGTCATCATTTCTGCGCCGGGTGGCGCCGGAGTTGATGCCACGGTGGTTTACGGCGTGAACCATGACATTCTGAAGAAAGAGCACACGATCATCTCGAATGCTTCCTGCACCACCAACTGTCTTGCGCCGCTGGTCAAGCCGCTGCATGAGGCGATCGGTGTCAAGCACGGCATCATGACGACCATCCACGCTTACACCAACGACCAGGTCCTGACGGACGTTTACCACAGCGACCTGCGTCGCGCCCGCTCCGCCACCATGTCACAGATTCCGACCAAGACCGGCGCCGCGGCTGCAGTTGGCCTCGTACTCCCCGAGCTCAACGGCAAGCTGGATGGATTCTCGATGCGTGTTCCGACGATCAACGTGTCAGCGGTCGACCTGAGCTTCGTTGCCGAGCGCGAAACTTCCGTCGACGAAATCAACTCGGTCCTGAAGGCTGCCAGCGATGGCGAGCTCAAGGGTGTACTGGCTTACAACGACGAGCCGCTGGTCTCTATCGACTTCAATCACAACCCGGCGTCATCGACCTACGACGCGTCGCTGACCAAGGTCATGGAGGGCACCCTGGTCAAGGTGATCGCCTGGTACGACAACGAGTGGGGCTTCTCTAACCGGATGCTGGATACGGCGATCGTACTGCACAACGCATCCTGAGCCGGGAGGCCGACGGAGAAATCGTATGATTCGCATGCAGGATCTTGATCTTGCAGGCAAGCGATTGCTTGTTCGTGAAGACCTCAACGTGCCTGTCGCGGACGGAAGGGTTACCAGCGACGCCCGCATACGGGCGGCGCTGCCGACCCTTGAGAAAGCGCTCGAGGACGGGGCGGCCGTCATGGTCATGTCTCATCTCGGACGACCCGTCGAGGGCCAGCCGGCCGCCGAGTTCAGCCTCAAGCCGGTAGCCGAACATCTCTCCGGCCTGCTGAACCGGCCGGTACGGTTGGCGACCGACTGGATCGACGGCGTCGAGGCGGCGCCCGGGGAGCTGGTGCTGCTTGAAAACGTCCGCTTTCTCGAAGGCGAAAAGGCGAACGACGAGGCGTTGGCGCGGAAGATGGCGGCGCTTTGCGACATCTACGTAATGGACGCCTTCGGCACCGCGCATCGCGCTCAGGCCAGCACCTGCGGTGTTGGTCATTTTGCGCCGGTCGCCTGTGCCGGACCGCTGCTGGCGGCAGAGCTCGATGCCCTGTCGAAAGCCATGAGCGATCCGGCTCGCCCGTTCGTAGCGATCGTCGGCGGCTCGAAGGTATCCACCAAGCTCACGGTTCTTGAAGCGCTAGCGGAAAAGGTTGACCAGCTGATCGTCGGCGGCGGGATTCTGAACACCTTTATAGCCGCCGCTGGCAACGGCGTCGGCAAGAGCCTGCACGAGCCCGAAATGCTGGACATCGCCAGAAAACTCGCCGAGCCCCGCGAAGGCAGGGCAGGCATCCCGGTGCCGGTTGACGTTGTGGTTGCCAGCGAGTTCAGCGCCGATGCCGAGGCGCGCATCAAGCGGGTCAGCGAAGTCGGCGACGACGAGCTGATCCTCGACATTGGACCGGAAACGGCCGCCAGCTACGCGGGCCTGTTAGCCGACGCAGGCACCGTCATCTGGAATGGTCCGGTTGGCGTATTCGAATTCGATGCATTCGCCGACGGGACGCGGGTGCTGGCCGACGCAATAAGCAACAGTCGCGGATTCTCCGTGGCCGGCGGTGGCGATACGCTGGCCGCCATTGACAAGTTCGGCGTGGCGGACGGGATGTCGTACATTTCCACCGGAGGCGGGGCGTTTCTGGAATACGTCGAAGGCAAGGCGCTGCCCGCCGTCGTGATGCTGGAGGAGCGCGCGGCAGCGCGCTAGGTTCCGCGCCGACTAGCCGACCGCCTTCCACGGTCCGGTGATCGCAAGCGTCAGGCCGCGGACCTGGATGTTGACGAACATCACCGAGCCCTCCGGCGAGAAGCAGATGCCTGCCAGCTCCGAGTTCGTGTAGGCGTTATCGGCGATGGGGTACTGCATACCGTCACTCGTCATCCCAATCAGGCCGCAGTGCGTGGACGTGTCTTCGCAAATAACGAGATCACCCCAGGGAGCAACCGTCAGGTTGTCCGCGTTTCGCAGTAATGACTCTGGCTGACATTCGGCAAACAGGCGAAGCTGTCCGGGAGCATCTTTCTCCGCCGGCTGGCCTTCGAACGCCGACGGTCGATACTCGAAGACCTGGCCCAGCCGGTGTGGCCCGCCGATCGTTGCTGTCATGAACAGGCTGCCATCGGCGAGGGTCAGGCCTTCTCCCCGGGCGAAACGCGCGGCACCCTGTTCGAAACCGTCGAGGCGAAGCGTGTTCTCATCCGGATCCGGGTTCTCGATATCGATCCAGTCGGTCTCGAACCACTGACCTTGCGGCATCGGCGCCGCGGCATCCCAGTTGCGCGTATCGCAGGACGGGCGCGAGCGAATCGCCAGCGCCTGCAGCCGCCCGCCCGCGGCGAGATTGCCAGCTTCGTTCGGCAGAAATCGGTAGAGCAGACTGCGATGCTTGTCCTCGCTCATGTATATAACGCCTGAGCGCGGTTCAACGGCCGCCGCTTCGTGTTCAAAGCGCCCCATCTCCCGCAGTGGTTCAGGTTGAACCAGTCCGGTCTCTGCTGCCGGGACTTCAAACACATAGCCGTGGCGCTTCTGTCGCAGGACCGTGCCGCGACGACCGGCACGGGCACCGGGATCCTCAAAGCACTCCTCGCAGCTTAGCCAGCTCTTCCATGGCGTGCCGCCGCCGGCGCAGTTGATTTCAGTGCCAGCCAGGCTCAGGTGCTGGCTCCTGAGCTCACCGGCGCGCGGGTCATACACGAGTGTGGTCGTGCCGCCGGTTCCGGGCGTCTTGCCTTCGCCAGGGTCATAGAGTTTCGCCGGGTCGATGGCCGACAGTCGCTCATTGCCGGAGCCGAACGCTCCGGGCAGGGCCGGATGGTTCTCGTGATTACAGACGAGCGTTATGAGGTTGTCGCCGAGGTCGAAAGCGGCCATGCCGTCTGCGCGCGGTGGCACCAGCAGCCCGTCACTCATCTCGGTGCCGGCCCGCGAAATAATTCGATACTCGAAGCCCTTCGGCAGGTCGAGGACGCCATCGGGATCCGGTACCAGCGGACCGAATCGGGCTTGAGCCGTCGGGGCTGCAGGCAGCGCCGGCGCGGCCGCACCCAGCGCCATGGCTTGCAGGATTTGTCGACGATTGACAGGCATATCCCGATAGTAGGAGAGGTCCGTGGCAATTGCATGTCATATGGCCGGGGATGCCCTCTGTCGAGTGAAAAAAATGCGCTTTTGCCCGTCACGCGATGTGCAATAATCCGCGCCATGCGAAGACGAACAAAGATTGTAGCGACCCTCGGACCGGCCACCGACGACCCCGACGTCATGCGCCAGATGATTCGCGCGGGAATGGATGTTGCGCGAATCAACTTCTCTCACGGAAACCGGGAAGACCAGCGAAAGCGGGTCAAACAGGTGCGGGAGCTGTCGGCTGAGGTCGGGCGTGAAGTCGGCATCATGGGTGATCTGCAGGGGCCGAAGATTCGCGTCAAGCGTTTCGCCAAGACCTCCGTCAAGCTAAAAAACGGCGCTGGTTTCTTCCTCGACCCGACGCTCGCTGACCTTGAGGGAACCAAGAAAGGTGTGGGCGTGGCCTACGAGGCGCTTGCCGAGGACGTGAAGCCCGGCGACGAGCTGCTGCTGAACGACGGACAGATTACCCTGGCCGTCGACAGCATTGAGGGCAGCCGCGTTTCCACGACGGTTGTACACGGCGGCATTCTCTCGGATCACAAGGGTATCAACCTGAAGGGTGGCGGCCTTTCCGCGCCGGCCCTGACCGAGAAGGACCTCGAAGACATTCAGCTGGCAGCCGAGCTGGACCTGGATTTTCTCGCCGTGTCGTTCGTGCGCACGGCCGACGACGTCAACCAGGCTCGCAAGCTGATGCAGGATGCCGGCGGCGACATGCTGATTGTCGCCAAGATTGAGCGAACCGAGGCCGTT
>CAZFVT010000073.1:0-3017 GCA_964522355.1 uncultured Woeseiaceae bacterium
AGCGGCATCGTGCATTCCGAACGTGCCGGGGATGATCTGCATGAAACCTCGAGGCTGCATGGCATCCAGTCATGGATTGCATTGCCGGATGATCAGGAAGAGTGCGACGCGTCCTTCATTCACTACCCCTCGGCAGACCTGCCGGACTTCGATCGCGACGGCGTCAACGTCCGCGTCATCATCGGATCTGCCTACGGTCAGTCGTCCCCGGTGCGCGCCTACCTGCCGACCCTCTACCTCGAATGCGTGATGCCGCAAGGCAAGTCGCTGTCGTTGCCGGAGGAATACGCCGAGATCGCGGCCTACGTCGTGTCGGGCGAGGTCGTCGTCGATGGCGAGACTTACGGCGAGGGAGTCATGGTCGTTGGCAACAATCGCGAGGTCATGACGATCGAGGCCAAGGCGGACGCCAGGGTCATGGTCATTGGCGGCGAGTCTCCGGGAGAGCGCCACATCTACTGGAACTTCGTGTCGAAAACGAAAGAACGCATCGAACAGGCCAAGGCGGATTGGCGGGAAGGCCGGTTCGGCAAAATCGACGGCGACGACGAGTTCATCCCCTTGCCGGACTAGCTCAGATGCGGGGAGGGATTCTCAGTCGGCCGAGCGTATGATCAGCCAGACCACGCCGTGCTGAAGAGAAAACAGACCGGCGTCTCTCAGCGGGCCAATACCGGCTTCCACCTGCCACATCTGAAAGAACGCACCGCCGAAGGCGCCGAAAATGCCAAACCAGACGATTACGGCGAGCCCGGTTCCAGCCAATGCGTAATCCTTGGCGCCATTGAACTCGTCACTGTCCCCATTTCTGTGACGAAAGAGATCGTACGCACCTTTGCCCGCCAGCATTCCGGCAATCAGCTCAAGTAGGATGATAATCCACAGCATGATCTTCACTAAGATCGGCGAGCTGACCGAGAAGGCGAACGTGTTCGGATACGCCTCATGCCCTTCCATGCCTGTCATGGCGCCGACGAACCACTCGGCTGCGCCAAGATTCATCATGTTCTGGGCAGCATAGAACAGGCAAAAAAGTGCCGCGAACGCGGCCAAAGCAATTTTGATTAAGCGATTCATTGCAGTTCCCCCTGACCGCAGTGATGCCCAATTCAGACTAGCTCCGGTCAGGGGAGATGCACAATTACTATCGGCGTGCTCGTTTCGCGAAGCGAGTTCAAAAAATGGGCGCCTGGCAGGCCAGGCGCCCGAGGTTTCTTGCTCTCTCTGAGGGGGCTTATCAGAACCGGTAGGCAACACCCAGCGACAGCATCGATACGTCGGCATCGTCGATGTCGAAGAGCTCCCATTCACCACGGATCTGGAAACTGCCCAGGTTTACGGCGGCGCCGAGGCCATAGCCGAGGTCTTCGCCGTCCTCACTGATGTTGCCAGGGATGCCCGGGATGCTGGCCTCGATGTCCCAGAAGATGTAACCGGCCTTGGCGAAAAGACCAACCGGGCCTACGTCGATCCCGGCAACGCCAAAGACGCTGAAGCCGGTTGTATCGAACTCGATCGGGCTGCCACCGGGCGTCGGCAGGGGCAGGTTGACCTCTGGTTTGCCGAAGTCGACGTAGCCGCCTTCAACGCCCAGGTCCAGGACGGGGTTGTCCCAAATATAGCCGGCGAAGATCTTGTACCCGGTGTCGTCTTCATCAATCTCATCAGGGAGATCGGGAAAATCCGGGTCTTCCCCGAGATCGGCTTCGATGGTGGCGCCACCGATGCTGCCGCCGATGTAGAAGCCACTCTCGGCAGCTGCCCATTGCGGTGCTGCAAGCAGGACGAACGCGGTCGTCCAGAGCGTTGGGTAAACAATCCTTTGGTAATCCATCATTCAACTCTCCGTGTATTGAACATAATCAGTATGCCAGAAAGAGCGACGACTATGGCTGCCATATAGGTCGAGCTGCTTGTAGGAAGGCCCGCGAAACAGAGCGCGGGGCGACTGGCAGACGGTCAGCTTCCCTGCTTTAATCGGGCGTCGCTAACCCTCTGGATCCCGCATGACCTCACGCTTTTCCCGCTTAGCTGCCTGTTTCCTGCTGCTCGGGGCGATGCCGCTAAAGGCCGCTGAGCCATGGCGTGACCACACGGTCTTCGGCATCAACAAGCTGCCGCCACACGCGTCGATGTTTCCATTCGAGAATCGTGAGACGGCGCTGGCAGATTCGCGTGAATCGAGCGTCAACTTCCTGTCGTTGAACGGTCAATGGCTGTTCGACTGGCAACGTGCACCGGCCGGCCGGCCATTGGGTTTCGAGAAAGAGGACTTTGACGATTCGGACTGGGGGCGGATTGCCGTACCTGGCAACTGGGAAGTGGAGGGCTACGGATTTCCCATCTACCTGGATGAGCGTTACCCGTTCACGGCCCAGTGGCCGGCTGTACCGGAAGACTACAATCCGATCGGGTCCTATCGACACAGCTTTGAGCTGCCAGACAGCTGGGCCGATAAGCAGATCATTTTGCACATCGGTGCAGCCCGCTCATCGCTGGACGTCTGGATGAACGGCGAAAAGGTCGGCTTCAGCCAGGGCGCAAAGACGCCGGCGGAGTTCGACATTACGGACTACCTTAAGGAAGGTGCCAACCTGCTCGCGCTGCAGATTCGCCGCTGGTCCGATGCGAGCTACCTCGAAAGTCAGGACATGCTGCGTATCAGCGGCATCGAGCGCGACGTATTCCTCTATGCAAAGCCCCGGCAGCACGTTTTCGATTTTCACGCAAAACCCGGTCTCAATGCTTCGCTTGACCGCGGGCACCTGGAACTCGATCTCACCATAGTAAACGAAGGCGAGCAGCATGCCGCGAGCAGAATTGAATTCGAGCTGCTCGATCCTGAGGCCGGTCTTGAACGCGTCGCCTCGGGCACGGCGTTGCTCGGTCTGCCGGCAGAATCGAGTGGTGATATCACCTTGGCGGGAACGATCGACGAGCCACGGTTGTGGACGGCAGAGACGCCGAATCTCTACACGTTACTGATCACGCATCGCGACGCCCTGGGCCGCACCCTG
>CAZFVT010000073.1:3037-11529 GCA_964522355.1 uncultured Woeseiaceae bacterium
GTCATTCGCGAGGACCTTGGCTTCCGTCGCGTTGAGATTGCTGGTGGCCAGCTTCTCGTCAACGGACAGCCCATCACGATTCGAGGTGTCGACCGGCACGAAACGTCGCCGCGTCGCGGGCACGTCGTCAGTCGCGAGTCAATGGAGCAGGACATCCGCCTGATGAAGCAGTTCAACATCAATGCGGTCCGCTCGGCACACTATCCGAATGATCCGTACTGGTATGACCTCACTGACCGATACGGGCTATGGGTCATCGACGAGGCGAATATCGAATCTCACCCGCTGGCGATCGATGAGGAAACGCAGCTCGGCAACGAAATGAGCTGGCTGCCGGCGCACCTCGATCGGACCAGGCGCATGTTCGAGCGGGACAAGAATCATCCGTCCATCATTATCTGGTCGCTGGGTAATGAGGCGGGCGAGGGCGCGATCTTCGAGGCAACCTATGACTGGTTGAAGGCCCGCGACGCCAGCAGGCCGGTGCAGTACGAGCCTGCGGGTACCGAACGCTACACGGATATCTTCGCGCCGATGTATCCGCCGATTGAGCGCCTCGTCGAGTACGCCGAATCCGACCCGGATCGACCGGCCATCATGATTGAGTATGCGCATGCCATGGGCAATTCGGTCGGTAACCTCCAGGATTACTGGGACGCGATCGATCGCTATGCCGTTTTGCAGGGTGGCTTCATCTGGGACTGGGTCGATCAGTCCTTGGAATACAGCAGTTCGGGCGGTCAGAAGTACTGGGCCTACGGCAAGGATTTTCATCCGGATCTGCCGACCGACGGCAATTTCCTGAACAACGGCCTCGTAAACCCCGACCGGGTGCCGCATCCGCATGCCTGGGAGGTCAGGACGGTCTACCAACCCGTCCGCTTCTCGATGCCGGACGCCGGTGGAACCTCCGTCACGATCGAGAATCGTCATGACTTCGTGGCGCTGGATCGCTACGACCTCGTCTGGTCCATCGAAGCCGACGGGAGCGAAGTCCAGTCGGGCCATATGCCGATGCCGGCTGTGGCAGCAGGGTCATCTGCCGACGTTTCGCTTCCCATCAAGCGCCTGCCTGGCTGGAGCGACCGGGAATACTTCCTGATGCTGAGTGTAGAGCTCAGAAACGATGATGGCTTGCTCAAGGCAGGTCACGAGGTCGCCTCCGGTCAGGTTCAGCTTGCCGTTGAGCGCCAGCCTTCACCGACCGAGCTGCCGTCGCGGGGACGCTACTTGCTGTCCGCGACAGACGAGAGCCTGGAATTCGATAACGGAACGTACGCCGCGACCGTCAACAAGACTTCCGGCTGGCTCAGCGCCATTGAAGCCGACGGGCGACCGCTGCTGAACGCCGAGATGCGCCCCAACTTTTGGCGGGCACCGACCGACAATGACCTGGGCAACAACATGCACCAGTGGGCGGCGCAGTGGCAGTCGGCCGCTGCTCGACTGGTGCTCGACTCACTTGAAGTGACCGAGGAGGAATCGGCGACCGTTGTTACGACCCTGCATCGTTCACCCGATTTTTCTGGCGGGCTTGAGACCACCTATCGATTTCTTGACCAGGGCCCGATCCGGGTAACCAGTAGCCTGACGATTGGCCGCGGTCAGTCGCTCCCCGATCTGCCGCGATTTGGTATGCAGCTTGTTGTGCCCGGCGCTTTGCATCACCTGTCATGGTTTGGGCGCGGGCCGCATGAGAGCTATGCGGATCGCAAGACTTCGGCACTGGTATCGCAGTATCAGGTCGACGTACGAACGGACGAGCATGGCTATATCCGACCGCAGGAAAACGGTAACCGGACCGATCTTCGCTGGCTGGCGGTTACTGACGCCGACGGTTTCGGCCTGCTCGCGGTTGGCGAAGACCTGTTGAGCGGCGGAGCCTGGCCCTATCTTCAGTCCGACATTGATTTCGCCGACGGGGATGCCAGCGAGTCGGCGTCGGGGCTGGTGCCGGTGACCAGCAAGCACGCGATCGACGTGCCGATACGCGACCTCGTCACGTTGAACGTCGACCTGATGCAAATGGGTGTGGGCGGCGACACGTCCTGGGGCCGTCCGGTCCACGATCAATACCGCATCCCGCCGGGCGACTATGAGTACAGCTTCACGCTTGTGCCGGTGGTTGCCGGTCAGGACCTCGGATCATTCGCCCGGATCGTTCGCGCCTCCCGCTGACGCCCGCTTTGCCAGGCAAAAGCCGGCCCCGCGTGGGGCCGGCCGTTTGCGTTGCGGTCGAGCAACCGGTGTTTTGCCTAGGATTGACGTCGCCACTAATTAGAGTTCGTACTCAATAAACTCGCCGTTCCGGTCGCGGTCGAGATAACCGTCCATGTCCGAGTCAAAGATAGCCGTGCATGATTGGCATTCCTCGCCGCCGAGATCTGCCTCGCCCCAGTCTTCGCCGAACTCACGATTGCCAAAGTGCTCATCTTCGTCTTCGGATTCTTCTTCACCACCCGAATCGCCCTGGATGGTTTGCGTGGTGTCGTCACCGCCTACGCGAAGTGGCCATTCCGTCATATGCGGACGAACCACGTCGCGATACACGAGCCGGTTGTACCGATCACGCATCAACACCTGGAGTTTGAGATCATCGGGCCACGGTATGACGCCACTGAACATGCGAAAAGAGAAGCCGGGCACGGGCACCCAATAAATGCCGAGGTCCAGGTTCAGGTCAACCCTCATCACCGTGCCAAACCGATCGGTGATCAGGAATCGGTCTGCCTGCTCGACCGTCATCCAGGAGTCGGGGCCCCAGACCTGGTTCATGGAGAAGTTCGCGCCGTCATGGGGGAAGTCCTCGAGGTTTCTGCATGCCTCGCAGAGGTAAACCTCCTCGCCGTTATTGCCAGAATCGCTCCAGTATTCACGTTCCTCGCGCGCGTCGCGGCTTTCTCTGTCCGCCAGCGCTACGGTTCCTGTGCAAAGAGTGACGGCGATTGTGATCAGCCTGAGAGCAATCACAGCCGATGCTCCACGGCCATCGGTTCGCCGATGATTGCCTGTCGGAGTTCGCTCATATTGTCGAGAAACAGCGCCGATCGTTGTTCTATGGCCGAGACTTCGCTCTCGGACATGCCAGCATCGATCAGCAGCTGGCGGGACTCATCGGCATAGAATGCGTAGTCGGAATCCAGCTGCAGGCCAAGCGAATAGAACAGGTGCATGTTCTTCAAGGCTGCCGGATTACCACGCATGACCGCATCGGTCCTGAAGCGCTCCTGCACGATCTCCCAAAGGGGGCTCAGCCGGGTGGAGTCCTGGGTCGATGCGGTATCCAGCGCGATTGAACGAAGCAGGTAGCGCGTCCCGGCTCGGGGTTCGCGGGTCAGGAGTCGGCGGCCCAGCTCTCTTGCGGCTTCAGCGTCTGTTTCCGCCATCACGGACAGTGTTTCGTCGGAGTAGTGATCGAGCTTTCCGTGTCCCGCCGAACGGAGCTCGCAGTTCAGCGCTCTCAGGACTGAGCCATCCTCGGCCTGAAGGTAGCGCTCGCGAACGTCACAGTTCCGGTCCCTGAGAACTTCGACGCCGAACAGGACTTCCGTCGCTGGCTCGACCTCAGGCGCGGAGTTCGGCGTCGATGCACCGTTGTCCGCTGCTGGGTGCTGCGCAGGAATATTCGCTGTAGAGACGTTCGGTCCGGGATTGGGGTCAGTGATCGGAACCGAAATGTTGGATGTTGTGGGTGGCTCTACAGGGTTGCCTGCAGGCCAGAGGAGGCAGGTCGCGGTGACCGCAACCAGCAGTACCGCTATTGCAGTGAGGTGTTTCATGTCAGTGTCTCGCAGTTGAAGTGATAGCCAATGCCGGGTGTCCCCCGACGGTCCTCGCCGATACCGGCGATTGGCCCATCTTCATCGGGCGGCCTTGTGCGGCTAACCGGTAAAACCTCCGGAAACGACACGATTTGAGAATTCCGGCGTATTGCCTCACTTAAGCGTGAAGCCGTGCCCCAGGGGCCTGAAGCAAGAGGGGCTTACGAGCTATTAGGAGCGCGGGCGGCCATACGCACGCTGATGCGGGGCACGTCGATACGGCGACAGCTCAATGCCGATCGCTATGGCGATTATTGATTCGAGTCAATCAGTTAAAGCAATAACCGAAAGTAGAATCGCACACCGGAATTCGCCTGCGTTGAAAAGCGTCGTGGCCGGGCGTAGTCTGATTTGCGGGCGAGCCAGCCATTCTGGCGATATCGTGCCGCCCCGGGGGACAATGAATTCTTGCACCGCAATCCGGCGAGTACGGCGAGCTCTTGTTGCAGGCGTCACTCTGTTTGCTCTGTCTGCGTTCGCTCAGTCCGGCTATTTCCTGGTCGCCGAAATTACCGGTGTCGAACCGGTGGAGACCGACGCTGGCGTCGTGCTCCATATCAAGGGAACGATTGACTCCGACGCGTTCAAGCGCGGGTGGCTGAAGATCGGTGCGGGCACCGAGCCTGAAACCTGGCGATACGTCGGGCAGAAAAGAAAGTACCCCATCAAGGACGGAATTCTGGGCGAGGTTTCTCTCACGGAATTCTCCGGCAGCGACGTCTGGCAGGTCGTTATCAGCGTCGAACACAAGGACGGTAGTCGTAAGACGGCGAGGTATCCGGTAAGACTCAACTGATTAACGCGCTTCCCTAGAAGGGGGTTCATCGTGAACAGAATTCTCAAGGTCCTTGTACTCCTGGCGCTGGCCATGCCGGCCGCGCAGGGCGCGAAGGTGGATCCGGCCTACGAGGTCGAAAACCTCCCTGAGAACTCGAAGGAATCCGACCTCTGGGAGTCCGCCAGCAGGCATGAGAATCGGCTGAGGAACGCGGGAACGGTATTCCACAATCGTGAGGTCGAGGCCTACCTCGAGGACCTGTCCCAGCGCATGCTTGGAGACTCGCTGGAGCACCTCGGCATTAATCTGGATTTTGTTCTCGTCGCGGAGCCAACCCTTAGCGGCTGGACCTATCCCTACGGCACCATTGGCCTGCACTCCGGGCTGCTCGTGCGCATGGACAATGAAGCGCAGCTGGCGGCCATCGTAGCCCACGAAATCTCTCACTTTCTGCAGCGCCACACCTATCGCGAACTTATCGTCGACGGTCGCAACTCGGCGCTCGGCAAGGGGCTGGGCTTTCTCGCCGGGCTGGCGGTCGCGAGCGAAACGGGCGCGTTTGATCCCAACGTTATGGGCTTCACCGGTGATCTCTGGACGAACCTGGCGACCAGCGGCTATTCGCAGAAAAACGAGTACGTCGCTGACGAGGAGGGCCTCCGGCTCATGGCAAACGCGGGCCTGGCGATTGACGAAGCCATCCCGGCGTTTCATGCGCTCGCCGAGAACGAGGTCTACGGCGCCGGCGATCCGCGCAAGATGTGGAGCAGCCATCCGCGCCTCGAGGACCGGATCAAGAACCTGCAGAAGGAGATCAAAAAGGCCAAGCGCAAGAAAGGCTACGTGGCAGGCACGGTACCCGAGGCCTCTGACTACGACGATGCCATTGCGCCCGTCCTGCTGATCAACGCGCGGCTCGACCTTCGCGAACAGCAGTTTGAGCGGGCCCGCGAGTCACTGTCCCGGTACCTGCAGGTTCGGCCGGAGTCGGCGGAAGCGAACTTCCTGACCGGCGAAAGCTACCGGCGCACCAGTCCGTCCGGGCCGGCGTTCGATGAATCTCTGGCGGCCTACGAGGCTGCGCTAGAGCAGGATCCCGAGTATGCCGAAGCGTATCGGGAGATCGGCATGGCGCATCGGATGCTCGGCAACAATGACCAGGCGCGATCAGCGTTCGAGCGCTACCTGGCGGTGGCGCCCACGGCGGCTGATGCTGGCATCGTACGTGGCTACCTGGAGAGACTGTGATGAATCGTCGCAACGTATGGCTCGCCATCCTGAGCCTGGCGCTGGCGTCACCCGGTCTTGCCGCCGACGAGGAATCGCCGTATCTCGTCGACAAGCGGGATTTCAAAAAAACCTACAAGATAATCGCGCTGATGCCGGTCGATTCCGCCCCGATCATCGAGCTGCCCGAGTCAGCAGCGAAACTGCTCGAAGCTGAAATTACCCGCCATCTCGAGAAGCGCGGCTATACCGTAATTCCGTCGGCGGACCTGGCGGCCATACGCGAGACCATGTCAGGGCAGGTTGGTGGGCTGGTCGATCCGGCCTCCGGCGAAGAGGACCCCGAGAAACGACGGGCAGTCCGCGAGCATTCTCTGCGCGAACTCTGGTTTCAGCGTGAGTTTGATGCCGTCGCCAAGATCTACGTGTCCGCCACCAAGGTGCGTTTCGCCGACGACCGGATCGAATGGGATGGTGCGAAAGCCAAGCTCGAGAAGAAGGGCAGGAACCGGGGCTACGAAGGTACGGTCTATGCGTCGTCGGTTTCCTTTGAGGTCTACGATCAGTCCGAGCGGCTGCTCTACGTCAAGTATGGCGGCATCGAACCGCTGCAGTGGCGCGACGGTGCCCAGCTGATCCCGATCGCGCCGGAGAAGCTCTTTTCTGAGGAAAAGACCATCAAGAAAGCGGCTCAAATTGCGATGAAGCCGATTTAGGCAATCCAGGCGCCTGAGACGCAGCTACCAGCCGAACTGCACACCAAGACTCAACATCATGCCTTCGGGCAAGGTCGTGTCGTCGATCGTCGTTGTATTTAGCGACGCTGCAATGTCGAAATTGACGTATTTGAGGAAGGTTGCACCCAGGCTGACGAAGTCTTTCTCGGTTCCGGCCAGATTGGCGCGGTAACCAAATCGAACGTTCTGCAGCCACTTGCTGTCGCGTGTGTAGCCTCCGCTCGCCGTAAACCACTGGAATTCGTCGCCGACCGGGTCTTCCGCTGCATTGGCATCGATACCGGCATGCCAGGACCAGCGCCGGTTCTCCGTGAAGTAGGAGGCTTCGAGCTTCAGCTGGCTTTCCATTGTGTAGGTGCCGTCACGTTCCAGGATTCGGATGATGTTCTGATCCACAAACGGTTCGGTATTGACTTCAGGAAAACTGAACTTGGGCTGATTGACGTTCGTGAGCTGGGCGCCCAACTGATAGTTGTCAGCGACCCACAGCATGCCAAGGTCGAGGCCGAGCCGGGTGTCCCTCTCGAAATCGGCGTTGCGAATATCGTCGAACAGCTCTTCGGAATCCGTAATGTCGCCAAATCGGACGCCCAATCGGGACAGGCGAAGATCGTGCAGTTTGCCTTCGGCGCCGAGGTAAAGCGTGCCGGCACTGTTCGACCACGCCGCGCGACTGTATCCGGTCGACAGTGAGGTCGTTTGCGCGGACTTGTAGGCGATCAGGCTGTCGTTCTGCAGCGCAAAGGACACCGCACCGACGGCGTCGACAACGAGCCGGACCTGGCCGCCTACGTCGAGCTGGGTAGGACGCTGCGAAATCTCGGTATCAAACCAGTTCTGAATGGCGTCGGCCGCCGCGTCCCGGTTGAACTCGATGGCCTCGACAATGCCGAAGGCCCGCGCGGTACCGGACCACTGAAGCTGCATGGTCCAGGCGCCGCCCCATTTCGGTGTGGAAAAAATGACCGGCGCGTCGGCAGCGATCCATGCCTTGCCATAACCTTCAGTGGCGATGAGGGCCAGGATGCCGGCCTGTCTCGCGACTTCGGTGGCAATCGCGTTAATCTCATCCTGGATATCCGGGTCCAGGGTATCCCAGATGTCACCAAGATCGATTCCGTCGTCTGGCTTGTCACCGGGGTTCTGCCCCGGCGGCAATCCGTCGTCGGGATCACTCTTGGTGAAGGCCTGGCTGATCTCGTCGTAGAAATCCCAGATCTCCTGGATGTTGCCGTATTCGACGCCCGCAGCCAGCGACAGAATCGCGCCGGATCGCGGAGTGCCGTCCTGGCGATCGATATCAGCCGCGGCCGCAGCCGGGTTGGTCGACGCCGACTGGGCGCGCGTACCGTGAGTCACGTCGCCGTAAGTCAGGTTGCTGCCCGGAGGCTGGAACAGGGCCTGCGCCGAGGCGCTACTGGAAGCTGTTGCCAGGAGGATGGCCGACAACAGTCGCGCTTGAACTGAGTGTTTCGTTGCCATTACCACGAATTATGAGGAACGTTGGGCCGTCAAGACCAGTGACGGGCGCCGGATTTCTGCCGGGCGCCTCCAGAATCATATAAAGGCGCCGAGCCCGACGCTTACCTCACCAGAGTATAGTCAGTGGCCCGCAAAGGCAGATGTCCCTATACCCCCATCTTCTGTCCTTTCCGCGCAACAGGTCAGCGCTTGTCGAAATCCTCGGCGCTGTGCCGTTCGGGAAGCCGCTCTTCCTTGGGTCCGGAGGTCTTGTTGACACGACGGCCTCGCTGAACGGTCGGGCGTGCATCCAGCGCTTTGGCCCAGCGGAGCAGGTGCTCATAGGACTCTACGTCGAGGAAGGTACCGGCGTTGTACTGCCGGCCCAGCACCGTGTTGCCGTACCAGGGCCAGATGGCCATGTCGGCGATGCTGTACGCGCCTGCGGCAATGTAGTCGCGATCGGCA
>CAZFVT010000074.1:0-792 GCA_964522355.1 uncultured Woeseiaceae bacterium
CTTGTTCTTGTTAACGATGCCCTTGTTGATCATGCTGTCGATGATAGGCACGGCCTGCTGATAGGCTGCCGATGCGCCGTCCTTGTCGCCATTCTCTACCGCACTGATCACTGCCTTGATCGCCGTGCGCATCCGCGAGCGCTGCCCCATTTTGTGCAGTCGACGCTTTTCTGATTGCCGCGCACGCTTGCCGGCCGATTTGATGTTTGCCACGTTAAAAATCCGTTATTGAAGTCTGTTGCAGGAGCCAGCGCCAAGAGGACGCCACGGCTCGCCGAAGAGCCGCGTATTATTCGCGGCGGCAGAGCGAAAGTCAACGCGCAGGCGGGATTTCCGCAGACGTTGCCGACTGAAGCGCTAAATGACTGATTTTCAGCCATTTCCGGGCTAGAATTCGGGGGTGAAAAGTCCTGTTTCCCCGGCCTCATGACTACCCGAGAAAGCCCAGACCCCAAGCCATCGGGGCCGTCCGAACCTGGTAGTGGGCAGTTTAGCGGCCGGTCGCTGCTGCAATCGACCTCGGTGGTCAGCGGCATGACGCTCCTGTCGCGGATTCTTGGCCTGGCGCGCGACGTCGTTTTTGCCCGCTATTTCGGCGCGACCATCGTCATGGACGCCTTCATCGTCGCCAACCGCATTCCCAACATGCTGCGTCGGTTTTTCGCAGAGGGCGCGTTTTCACAGGGTTTTGTACCCGTCATGGCCCGCTACCGCGAACGCCACAATCACGAGGAAGCTCGCGAGTTTGTTGACGCCGTCGCCGGCACGCTGGGACTCATACTCTTCCTGGTA